>JAQFVO010001356.1 GCA_027942505.1 Endozoicomonas sp.
CCGGCGGCAAATGGGGGTGGGAGGGAATACCCACCTCCTAGAGAAATGCGGGCTGCAAGGTGATAAAGACCACGATCGTTCGCGCTGGCCGGCCACCAGCAAACAATTGTTTCGTCGTATAACCCAATTGGATAAAATCGGCAGTCAACAAAACGTTTAGCGGTACAGGCCAAAATGACTGACGCGTCCTCACCCGAAATAGTGATAAAAATTGATTTCGATCAAGACAGGGAAAATCCAGCCCAGATCTTCCAGGCCATGAGTGGCTACATCTCGGCCTACCAGGATCTCGGGCAGTTAGTCTTTGACTCAGCAGGAATAAAGGAGGACTTCAGTCTCCAGCTTGACCACATCGAGGTTTCGTCACTTAAAACAATCCTGCGACCAGCAAAGAGAATGGCATCACACCTGGTTGAGGCTGTCTTTTCTTCAGCAAAAGATACATTTAACCATCTGGATGGGGAACCCGATATTATCAGTACTGAAGAGCGGGTGGACATTTGTGCTGGAGTAATGGAAACCAGCATAACCCGAAATATGGGGAGCGATGTGTTTGACTCTTATGTTGACCGTCAGCAGTTAGCCTATGTACTGAACGAATTTTCAGAAGTTAACCAACTCCTGAGACCGAGTGAGTCTGTTATTTTTTCGGGCAATGATAAAACCAGCGAATACCGGCTAAATACCCAGATGCGCTTTGATGGAGACCCCAAGAAAATGTTCACTGGTGAAACCAGGGAGTATCGGGGACGACAAAAACTGAGTGTTCCGATACCCATCAACGAAGGTTCTGGGCAATGGACATTTAAAAGCCTCGATACCAAGCAAAGGTTTACTGCCCGCATTTCCCACGCTGACTGGCTTGAGCGATACCAGCAGGGGCTGATTCCGGCTATCGGCCCTAAAGACATCATGGACGTTCGAATTTCTTACGACATATACTGTCCCAAGGAGGGCAACCAGACAAAAGAAACGATCATCAACGCGAAAATTATCGAGGTCTTGAAGATAATAAGGGGCACAGGCCAACAGTATGAACTTGAATAACAAAGAAAGAAGCAAGGTCGTGGCAGACCTGACAACCGATGTGCTGTTTGTATTGATGCCCTTTGCCCTGCTGCTGGCCGTAAAGCTGCTTAACGACTCACTGCACAGCTTTTTGTTTGCAACGGACTGGGCATTGGCCGCCAGTGTCATTTTTGGGCAGGTTACTTCCCGTATTGCCAAGGCTGTCGGTGATTCAGACCGACGCATCAACGGCTCTCATTTTGGTTTGCATATAGCCAAGAGGATGTTCCTTTTCCTAGTAAGTATTGCGATCTACTTTGGGATGCTGTTCAAGCCGTCCTACGCCCTGGCTGCCGTGCAAATGTTTTTCTTTTTGTTGGCGATATGGCTGCACTTCTCAGATGGCATTGCTGCGTACATGCTCCAGAATGCCCAAAAGAGCACCGCCCTCAAAACCCTAGCACCAACTGCCCGTCCGGATAAAAACTGTTAATGATGTTGCGAATATGCCGCTCAGTAATGCTGAACAGCTCAGCGATG
>JAQFVO010001369.1 GCA_027942505.1 Endozoicomonas sp.
CGCCGCCGTTGCCCCCCTCCCTTTCACAAATTTCTTATTTTTTTTCCCTTTTTTTTTTTCCACCCTTCTGCTTTTTCCCGCTGCTGTCAATAAACGACATTCCCAGCTTGTCCTGGGCGGCCACGGCGTATTCCAGAAAGGCGGTGTACTGCTGCTCGGCATCGCTGATTCCGGTGGATTTGCTCAGGGTAGCGATCACCGCCAACTGCTCCTCCATGGCAACTCCCAGACCGGAGCCCAGGTTGTTCAATCCCTGCATGGCATCGGCTATATCAGCAGTTTTAGTGCCCAATTCTTTTTTCAGATAGCTGGTTTGTCCCACCAAACGCTCTACCCACTGGGTTTTTCCCATGGCGTCCGCTGTGCCTTTAAACCGTTCGTACATCTGGGTGATGTAGAGGCTGGTTTCTTCCATTGTTGCTTTGGTGGTTGTGGCCAGAACGGCGGAGGCACTGGTAAAGGCGGAAAGCTCATCACCGGTCATGCCTTTGATGGCCTTGCTGAGCTGAGAGCCGGACCCCACTACCTCAGCAGCAACCAAGCCATAAGTGGCCGATAATTCCAGGGCCGTGTTGTTCAGTTGTTTCAGGGCGGTTTCCTGAATGCCTATACTGCGAGTTTCCGCCAGGGCACGATTCATTTCAATGGCCGGAGTCAGACTCTCATAAATCAAGAACCCGGTGGCCGCCAGCCCCATGGCTCCGGATCTCATATCCTCAAAGCCACCTTTGGCGGTGGTGATCAGACCGTCAAAACTGCGGGTTGCCCGGGCAGCAGGCCCGCTGATCCGGTCGATCAGTCCCACGGTAAACATTAACGGTCTGAGAGAGTCATTCATGATAATTTCAAATCGTGCGCTACGTGAAAAGTGGTGCAGTTTGCCCGGCAAACTTTCATTTCATGCAAGCTCAGTCACCGCCTTTTGCCACTAAATGCTTTTGCGGTCCCGTTGGCAACGGCAATTTTCATTCGCTGCCAATACTCTTTTTCCAGCCAGAGGGCTCGGGCCATAGTTTCCTCATCAGCTGGTAAGTGTGGCAGCCAGTGATCTGCCAACGTACAAAGCTGGGTCAAGCCGTCTGATTCAATTTCACGGGCCCGCCTTTGTATTTTTTTACTGTGATCTCAACCTCTGGCTTAAATTCTTTGCTGACTACTCCGAACAAATCCGCTGTGAGAGCATCTTCATACGCTTTTTTTACCAATGTTTTTGTTTCTTCATTGGTAGCAACATTGATCAGAAAGTTATGCATTGGAGCAATTTTGTTGTCAGGCTGAAGAGCGTTGACAAAGCGGTTCCAGTCATCCAACGTGATCTGAAAATTACATTCTTTGTCTCCCATCATCACGGTAATGCTTTTACTGTTCATACTGTTGTTCATAAAAAGCCTTTGGAGTTGGTTGACTTTCAAAAAACGGGCGAATCAGTTTCATGGGCAACTTTGGCCGCAGCGTAATGATCTCATCTACCTGATCCGGGTTTGGAATACAGCGAATATCCATGACTGAACGATCTGGTCTTTGGTAAACCAGCACCCAGAGTTGCAGCTCGTGGCACTCATCCAAAGCAGCCCGCAGGTTTTCGGCACTCATGATGTTGCCTCCGCTGCTGACACATCCGGTAATCACTAATAAGTTGCTGAAGAATAATGTCTTAACCAGGCTTCCAGGTAGTCCTCCCATTTTGCGGCTCCCAGATGTGTGTTCCAGTGGTCTTTGGCGTATTTGGCCAAACCTTCAATATCATTGGTTTCCGGTAACGGTTTTGGAACTCGTAGCAAAAACACTCGACCAATAGCAGCAGCGTAAACAGGATCAAACGCCATATATTCAGCTGGTTTTGGCATATCGTGTACCAGTATGGGGAACTGTTCCTGTCTACGTTTGATGTACTCAATCACATCGTTGTAAGTGTTGGGTTCCATCTGAAAAATGCTTAATGCTGGGCCTTTTACTTGTTTGATGTAGTGAAAATCACCACTCTCATGGGCAGCAATCATACACAGTAATTGTATGGCGCTGCCATTATTGTCAGGCAGTCCATACCACTCCAGAGCCTGAGTTACCACGTCATGACAAATCTTGCCCATAATCGACATCATCAGGCTACCCTCAGCTCGTCAGTGTCATTCCTGGAGAGATAGGGCGTGTCATTGATCTTGACAAAATCCGGGCTGGTCACTTCAAAGGGCAGGGTAGTTGCGTGTTTTTCACCGCCAGCGGAATCAATATCCAGCAATCCGGAGATTTTCAGCAAACAGCCAAACAACTCCACCTTCATGGCTTCTTTCCCGGTGTCGGCGTAAGTGTTTATATCAAAGGGTTCCAGATCACGGAATGAACCTGCCCGGTTGGCGGCATCCATAATCAGTTTCAGGTTGGCGGCATCTACTTCCAATTCTCCGGTGCAAGCCACTTCACCGTCAACGTAGCCATTGGGAATGCCCCGATCCTTAACCGCTGCCCGTTTGTCCTCAATATCTGCGGTCATGGTATTGACGAAAACCAGCAGATCATTCAAGTGAATAGTGAAACTCTTTCCGGAAATTCTCATGATCAAGCGGCCTCGGCGTAGTTGTTGAGATCCAACGTGATGTTGGCCGTGATGTCCTTTGGACAATTCAGTGGACGCAAGGTGAAATAAATCTCCACGCTGTATTTGGTGGGCCAGCTGATAACAATATCTCCAGCTCGCGGGGGTTCGATCTCACCCGGAAACGGAATGCCATTGATCTCAACACCATGGGCCATTTCCCGCAATGGCTTCATAAAATAGGTGCTGTTAAAAGCGATGGACTGAGGTGAGCTGTTTAGCAGCCGGTTACCAATTCGTGCAACTGCTAACAGATAAATTCGTCTGGCGGCTTTGTCAGCTACCCGCAAATTTTCAATTACCCGGTAATCACTGGTTTCAGGTGCCAGTGTAAAACCATCAGACGTGTAAGTTCCGTCATAGTCCTCATACCAGGTGGGAACCGTTAAACGGCCATTGTTGTGCAAGTCCAGCAGTACCGATTTATCCAACTCCAGCCCGTTTGTATCAATAGGACGTTCGGCATAATTACCCAGCAACGTTCCGGTGGCAGTTCGCATCGGCGTATCAGCCACACTAACCGATTTGTTGGCCAGTCGGCCCGCTAGCGCTCCGAGAAAATCCGGATAGATCAGGGGCACAGTGATCACGCGATCCGCTGCCACGTTTTCGGTTATTGCTTTAGCCTGGGCGCTGTAATCACTCCAACTTTCTTCAGCGGTAGGGCCACGAAAGGCGCTTTGGAAAAACACTCGGCGCTGGTATTTGCCGATCATTTCCATGGCGGTGGATTGCATATTCTCCAGGTCAGATTTGGCAGAAACAGGATCACAAACTACCACTGACTCAACGCTGACATTACCCACGGTCTTGTCCACTTCTGCCAACGGATCGGCTTCTGCGGTCAAAGGCAAGAGATAAGCAAACCAGTTCTGGCCACCGTTGGAACGGGCGGCCTCCACCTGGGTTTTCACATTAGAGGCGCTTGAACCCAGCAGCACATCCAGATTGGTGCTCATGTTGATAGCGTGAACCTGGTTGGTTTCGGGTGCTGTGGGGACTGCTCCGGTAAACAGGTTAAGGCATTCCACCTCACTGGGAGTCCCCTGGGCCAGATCCAGGTTGTTGACAGTAACAGAACCTAAAGACATGAACGGTCTCCCATAAACGACTGATTAACGGGCCCGGCGCTGCCGTTCCTTTTCGATTTCGTCGGTAAGCACTTGAGCAGCATCACCACCGGCCATTCCCAGAAACGGGCGGGCAGGCACCGGAATTTTCCAGCTTTTGGGCGGTTTGGTGGTGTTGCGTAAAGTGCGGATAATCAAACCGGCCTGACCCAGTTTCATGTTGTCCATGATCCACCGCTGACTTGGACGCTTGCGGCGGGTCTTGCCTTTTTTGGCACCGGATTTAAATTTCTTTCCGGCACTGATGGTGAACCCAGACTCTAGCAATGCTTTGGCCTGTTTTTTTGTGGCCGGAGCTTTATAGTCGGGCTGACCGTGGATCTTTACCATTCGACTGGCGGTCATAACTTCATCTATACCGAACTGTTGGCGGTAGCCCAGTTTTGCTACGGATTTATTGGGCCAGGTGACTTTCACATGGTTGGGAGAGGTATAGAATTTCAGGCTTCTCCCCATGTTTTTCAAGAGCTTTCCTTTACCGTATTTTCGCTTTTCAAAGGGGGTTCCATAAACAGTTTTCTGCTCTCGGATATGTTCTCGACTCGCTTTCAGGTAGCGGCGGCCAGAATTTTTAAACACTTGTTTGCGGCTGGTATTGGGCAGACTCAGCAAGCCAATATCTTGTTGGATGCGGCTGGCATGTCGTCGGTCATAGCCAATGGAAAGTCCACTCATGACAACGTTCTCACAGCCAGTTTTCTGCCATTAACCTGGTGCTGTTCTTCATCCTCTGCGGGATCAAGCCTATCCAGCTCTTCAGCGGTATCAATCACCGGCTGGTCAATCAGAGACCATTGCGAGCCGTTCCACGTAATGGTTCCGTTAGCATCATCGGGATGGATCAGCACCGGTTCAATAAACTCGATAGAAACATCCACATCCCACTGGGTGCCGGAAGCGTCCAGGGCTTCAATATCTATATCAGGATCGGGGAGCCGGTCATTGTCCCGATCCGGGTCATGGTCTTTTAACCAGGCGGCAATCCAGGCGGTGATCAGACGCGAGTCTCCGGTATAACGCTCAATAAGCAGGGTGCAGCGATGATGCTGCCTGCACAGCTCATAGTAATGACCCATGTTCATGCTGGCTGGAATCACGGTGCAGAGATACCCAGGATTCCAGATTTTCCCGAGGCACAAAATTTAGTCCGATCAGGTAATCCGTAAGGCTTGCAAGTTTGGCGCTCATATCAGTTCCACCGTGATGTCAGTCTCATTCAGCATCTGGCGGATAGCTTCATCGGCAAAGCGGAGGTAAACAGCCTCGGTTTCCGGTGCACTTTTGGCTTGATTTTCTGCCGGTTCTCTGCGGTCTATGGTGGGATAATCACGGCAGATGCTGGCTTTTGCCCGGCAGCTTACCGCCCGTCGATAAAGTATTTCTAAAATGGATTCCCCGGCGATTTGTTCAGACGGAACTTTTATCAAATCTTCGAAACCTGCTTCTCGATGAGTTGTTTCGAAAACTGATAGCCGCAAGTTTATATCGGTTATGGCTTGCACCACATGCTCTTTAAGTGTGCCCAGGTTCAGTTCATTGGGAACACGAAAGTTCACGGAAAACGCAGACAGATCAAAGTCCGGCCAGAATGACTGGTTTTCGATCATGGTTGGTTCCGGCGATGCCGGGTGTTTTCCGGAAAATGTGGTCATTACCATTCCAGTTAATGAATAGAGCCGGGTCAGGACCGTCAAAAGCGGCCATGCAAGGAAACCGATTTTCACGGCCTGCCCGGAGTGCCCGTGGGGCGGAGTGTTAAACCTATCTGTTCAGTCTCTTTTTTAGCTGATTGATCTTGGTGGTGCACTTGGCACCGGCTGGGTCGATCTCAGTAGCCCTGACAAAATCTTCCAAAGCGTTTTCAAAACTACCGTTCTTTAAGTGCACTTCCCCAGAAATCTTGTGGAATTTTGCCACCACCTCCCTGGGAACTTTCCAGTTATCCTCAAGCATGGTTTCAAATACCTGACTGAACTGGGGTTCAATGGAGTTCCCTCTGGCCAGCTGGGCATTGGCCCAGGACAACACATTGTCACAGACAAACGTTGGCAAATTCACTTTCTGAAATCGTTGCGGCATCGGCTGTTTCTGTTCCAGGGCTGGAAAAGCCAGTACCAGCCCTTCAGGAATATTGCCCACATCCATCAGCATGATGATCACTTCTACCAGAACCGGGTTGCGGTAGCTGGTGTCAGATTCCAGGTAGTTCTGGGCAATGGGTAAATATTTGGGGATCAGCTTTTTCTCACGAATCCGGTTTTTATCGCCTGGTGCCAAGCCGGAAAGCTCTTTCATATCAGTTTCCAGGGCATTCACCAAGAGCTGGAACTGATCGTAATCTTCCGCAGTCTGGCGGATGCTTTCGGCTTCGTAGCTTTCTGCCAGTGTGTTCTGTTGTTCAACGGCCTTTTTGGCCAGCATGGTCTCCTTGAACTGGAGGGCGATGGATGACATTGTTAAGCCTCATCACTGGCAGCATTTTTAGATTTGCTGCCGTTTACAAGTTCTACATTGGCGGCCTCAATGCCCGAAATTCCTTTCAAATTTTCAATCATGTAGGCATCGTTAGAGCTGATAAAATCCTCCACCCGGTTGCGCTTCGGGTAATCTGACATCTGGCGGCGGGTTTTACCTTCCTGATAGTAAATAGCGAGGTTTTCCGTATCAGTGACCAGCACACCCTTGTCGTGGAAACCCGGAACGGTGATGGAGGGTAGCCCGCCATAGGCTTTGTCCAGAACCTGCACCTGGGATTTTTCTGTTGGGCGCTGAGCGTAGGCGGCCAAAGCTTTGCCCATATCGTTGGCCACCAGATGGCGGCCCACTATGGCCACCTCACTACCGGTGCGTTGAGCATCGTCAATCATGTTGTAAACGTCATACACCAGGGCATCCAGATTTTTGTAATCACCGATGTCTCCCAAGGTGATTTTGCCGGAGGAGGTAGTGGATTCTTTCAGATAGTGCTCTGCCATATGGGTTTTCAGCAGATGAATCCAGCCCAGGTTTACATCTTCCAGAGCGGTGTTGGTTTGCGGATTGGTCTCCACGGCGACGGATTCACCACGCCAGCCCACAAGAATACGATCCAGGGCAATGCGGCGGTAAACCTGCTGCATATAGCGTTCCATGAAATTATCGAACCGGGCCCAGGCATCCAGCAAGTCATAGCTGAAGGAGACATCAAACTCCGTCAATTTGCACTCGTATTCAATGCCATCCGGTTGCGTCATCGGCGTAGCAACGCGGTCTTTGCTGCTGACATCGGTCCGTTTTGCCAGAGGGCTGTAAATACCCAGAGTGACAGCCTGACCTTTACGATCCGTTACCGGTAACATGCTGATGCGCTGCAAAAACTGGCTGGAGTCTTGAATGGCAGAGTTGAGCCGGGTTTCCATGGGTTCAGAAACGGCAAATGCTTCTCTTGTGGCTTTTACCCCATAAGCCATGCACATGGCTTCGTGAAGTTTGGAAAACTTTTGCCGGGTGCGCTCTTTCATGGCCATTCACTCCGATAAATATAACTGTTAAACAAACGTGGCCTCAGCTCCGGCTCCGGTACTGGGTGGAACCTGAGTGCCCGGCTGAACGGCAGTGGCTTTTTCCAGCTTTTCAGAAAAGGCATCCAGCTTTTCAGTCAAAGACTTCATAAAATTTTTTATCTCTTCATCACTGTTTTTGCCATCTTCCGGTGGTTCCGTTTGATGTTCACTGGTATCCAGAAGTGAAGCCAGATTTTCAAAAGCGGCCAGTTGCTTTTCATGAAGCTCTTTCAATGTGTTGAACTGTTCATCAGTCATTTCATTAACCTCATTAGTTGCAGAAGTTTCAGAACTTTTCAGTTCGCAACCAAGCCTCTGAAACAGGTTTCTAAAAAAGGATTCGGAGGGTTCTGTGTTATCGGAAGCCTGATTGAATTTGAGGGTTTCCAGTTCCGTGGACTCACCAATCATCAGTGTTGGATTGCTGTCTTTGCGGGAAAATTTCAGGTGGCTGGTTCCCAGGCTGGCAGGTTCATCGGTCACTGCCAGACCCATCAGGTAGGCTTTTCCGGTTCCGGCAAAATCGCTTTGTAGCTCCATCGAGGTATGGAGCCGTTGCCCTTCGGCATTCATCTGAATTAACCGGCGATTGGGATGGATTTTTGCCTGCAAGGCGGTTCGGTCTTTTTTGTCTTTGGTGGTTCGCAGTTGGCAAACCTCACCAAAATTTCCATACCACCAGAGCATATGGTCTGAGCTGATCACAGCGGTGTATTCGTCTGGGTCATAAGTCTCTGCGGCCTCCAGCAACATCTGTTCACTGATATTTCGTCCGTCAACGGTAGGCCCGGAGGTGCCAATGGTGATCCAGTCAGTGGTCAGTTGCATAGGTGCTGGCATGGGAACAAACCCAAATAAAATGTGGAATAGCCCTGTTTTAGACTAAAAATGCAGGTTTTTTGTGGGTTTCTTTCCTGAAATGTTCTGAAATGGCATTTCACAACAAGTCAGAAACAATAATCGGTAGCTAACCATGGGCGTCCATTACTATCTGCGTTCATGGCAAACGACAAAACCACCATTGAACAAGCCCGGGCGCTCTATATTCAGAGGCGCACTGTCACGGATATTGCCCGGACGCTGGATCTCACCAGAAACACCATTTACCGATGGATTGACCAGTACGGCTGGGATCGACTCCGCACCGAGGGCAGCCCCAAAGACGTGACGGAACAGCGCCTCACTGCACTGTTGGCAAAGGGACGCAGAACGGCAGAGGACCGGGAAGACATTAAGCTGTTCACCAATATCCTGGAACGACTGGAGAAACTGGAACGGCAGGATCAGAAACGGCAGGTTTCAGAGGTTGCGGCTGTTACAAAAGGCGAAACCAAAAAACGCTCCAGGAACCTCTCTCGCAAAGCAAAGAACAATTTTACCGGGCTGGATAAGGATCTGTTGATGGAACAGTTCCGGGCCAGCCAGTATGACTATCAGTTTGATCTCAACGGCGTCCGCAATCATCGGGTTCGAAACCTGCTGAAATCCCGCCAGATCGGGTTCACCCGCTATTTCTCGGCAGAGGCGTTTGTAGATTGTCTGGTCAGCGGCGAGAACCAGATTTTTATCTCCGCTTCCAAAGCCCAGTCAGCGGTGTTCCGCGACTATATCAAAAAGTTTGCCCTGGATTGGTTCGATAAAGAACTCAAAGGTACTGACAAAATTGAACTGCTTACCGATAACGGGCTGGCTAACCTCTATTTTCTCAGTACCAACTCCATGACCGCTCAAAGTTACAACGGGAATTTTTACTTTGATGAATATTTCTGGGTGCGGGATTTTGAGAAGCTGAACAAAGTGGCGGGAGCCATGGCCAGCCAGAAACGGTTTCGGAAAACCTATTTCTCTACCCCGTCCGCCATGAGCCACCCGGCTTATGATCTGTGGAGCGGCGAGCGTTACAAGGAACGGTTTCGCAAACGTAACCAGGAGGTTCCTGAGTTTCCGGCGGAGCAACAACTTAGAAACGGGGCAATGTGTCCGGATGGGGCATACCGGCAAATCATCACCCTCCATGATGCCATGGCACGGGGCTGTGACCTGTTCGATCTGGAGGAGCTGGAACTGGAATACCCCGATGAGGAGTTTGACCAGCTGTTTCGATGCCAGTTTATAGATGACAGTAACAGTCTATTTCAGTTGGCCACCTTGCAACCCTGCCTGACAGATATTGGCGACTGGCGAGATTTTAATCCAGATCACGGCAGACCATACCTGAACAAACCGGTCTGGATTGGCTATGACCCATCCAGAACCAGAGATGGAGCCTGCATTGTGGTGATGGCACCGCCCAAACGGTTAGGCGGTCAGTTCCGGGTGCTGGAGCGTATCAGGATGCACGGTCAGAGCTGGTTCTATCAGGCGGAGAAAATCCGCGCACTCACGGAAAAATACACGGTGGACTATATCGGGATAGACCTTACCGGCCCAGGCTCCGGGGTGTTTGAACAGGTGCAGCAGTTTTACGCCAGGGCAACCCCGATCCATTACACACTGGAATCCAAAACCCGGCTGGTCCTGAAAGCCCAGGAGGTGATCGGCCAGGGTCGGATACTCTGGGACAGTGCCTGGAGTGATATTGCGGCGGGATTTATGCAGATCCACCGCACCACCACAAACAGCGGGCAGATCACCTATGTGGCGGACCGATCCCAAAGGACAGGTCATGCGGACAGTGCCTGGGCCATTATGCACACGCTGATCAATGAGGGGTTGAATTACCGCAATCTGAGACCGTCCCGCTATGTTTTCGGGGATGACCATGAGCAAGCGGCGTAAGAAGCAGCAGTCTGTTACCACCCAGGAATTTTCGTTTGGCGATCCGGAGCCGGTGCTGACCCATCTGCTGGATTATCTTGGGATCTTTATGACTCCCCTTGCCGGCTATTATGAGCCGCCCATCTCACTGATCGGGCTGTCACGGATGCGCCATGCCAATGCCCAGCATGGGCGTTGCCTGACCTTCAAACGAAATATCATCAGCCGGTTTTTTGTGCCTAATGAGATTATTGGCATGAAGGATTTTCGGGCGGCCTGTTATGAGCACCAGTGTTTTGGCATGAGTTATTTTCAGAAGTTGCAAAATTCATTGGGCGGGTTGCAACGGCTGCAACATCTTCCCACGCTGAATATGCGACGAAAACAGGATACCGACAACGGCCAGAGCCAGTTCTGCTGGCTGGGGCCAGACCAGCTTACACCACTGGATTTTCAGCCTGGTGAAGTGGTGCAAACGTTGGAATACGACACTATGCAGCAGATTTACGGCATCCCTGACTGGCTGTGCGCCATGCAGGCGCTGTTACTGAATGAAGATGCTACCCTGTTCCGGCGGCGCTATTTCCACAATGGGTGTCACATTGGTTACATTCTCTACACCACTGATCCGAACCTGGACCCGAAAACCGAGGCCATGCTCATCAACAAAATGAAAGAGGGCAAAGCGGCAGGTAATTTCCGCTCCCTGTTTATCAATATCCCCGGCGGCAAGGAAAAAGCAGTGCAGGTGATCCCGGTGGGTGACATCAGCCAGCGGGATGAGTTCCAGAGGATCAAAAGCATTTCAGCAGATGATGTGATCGTGGGCCACGGTATGCAACCTGCGTTGGCTGGCATCCGGCCAGAGGGGAACCAGAGTTTTGGGGATATTGAAAAGATCCTGAAGGTCTATCTGGAAACCGATGTGAAATCCATGGTTCAGCCTTTTCTGGAACTGAACCGTACCCTGGGGACGGAGGTGTTTCAGTTTGATTTTGATCTGCCGTTTTTTGAGGTTGTGGCGGCTTGAATCTTCTCCCCCCCGTTGTTTAAAGGAGAGGGGGCATATCAGGCAAAATGCAATAAACGCAGGATCGTATTGGGTTCACGGGAAAGCAAATTCAGCAGCACTCTTGCGGGGCCGGTTGGTTTACGGTCTCCCTGCTCCCAATGTCTCAAAGTCGGCAGTTTTACCCCAACGGCTTTGGCAAATTCTTCCTGGGTCATATCCACTTTTTGGCGGATAGCTTTAATATCCAGCGGTTCAACTTCGTGGACAATCGCTCCTGTTTCTTGCCCTTTGGCATAGGCAACCGCTTCTTCCAGTGCGCCCATTACATCGTTATAAAGATCAGTCATGGTCATTCTCCGTAATGGCTTGCCATCAGTTCGATCATCTTTTTCCAGCTGTTTCTTTCCGCCTTGGTTAAGTTTTCTTGTTCACCTTTGGCATAAATGGTCAGCAAAAACAGGGGGATTTTCAGGTTTCGATAGAAATAAACCACCCGAACGCCTCCACTTTTTCCGGACCAACCCCGTTTCCACCGGAGTTTCCGGATGCCTCCGGTACCTTGCATAATGTCACCGGCATCAGGGTGGGAGGCCAGATAATCAATGATTGCTTGTCGTTCCTCTTTATCCAGCAGGGTTTCAGCCCGTTTCTGGTAGAAAGACAACTCTACAATGGTCTGCATCTTTAAATATAATCCATTGGATTAGTTTTTACAAACCATAAAGGGAAATTTTGGTGTTGTAAATAATTGTATAAAAGTTCCGGTTCCCACGGTTTTTGTGGAAGCTAATGACAGCAGATAAAAAACAGACTATTATCAGATTATAAACAGATATAAGGCGCTGGTAATTATGGCTGCATTATTGGAAACCGCTGATCAGGCACTTCCGGTCACTCAGTTGGCACGTCAATTTAAACTTTACCTGGATAAAATCTGTAATCGTGAGCAAGACAGATATGTTGTCATGCGGAACAATGAACCGGCAGCGGTATTGCTCAGTGTGGGACAGTTTGAAGCTATGGTAAACGAACTGGAAGATTTGAGGATTGAAGCCATTGCCAAGGATCGGTTAACGGCTTTTGATGGCAAAACAACCATTAGCCATGATGATATGTTAAAAGAATTTGAGGACTAATTCGTGGCCTGGAAAATAGAGTATCTACCCCAGGTTAAAGACGATCTGAAAATGCTGGGTAGTTTTGAAGCCATTAGAATCCTTAAAGCGATAAAATCAAGGATTGAGAATGGTGAGCCGGATAAATCTGGTAAATCATTAAAAGGCATTTTATCCGGTTGTCGCAGGATTCGGGTAGGTAATACACGGATTATCTATCAGGTGGACAAGGGAAGAATCCGGGTGCTGATTATTGCTGTTGGTATACGACGGGATAATGAAGTCTATGAAATGGCAGAAAAACGGGTTTGATCATGGATAAATCAGAAAAACAGTATGATAAATTTTTGCAAGATAAGGTTGACCGTGCCAGAGAATCACTGAAATCTGGCCATGGAAAGTCTAATCATCAGATAGAGTCTGAGTTTTCCCGGCGTCGTTCGGTTTTTCATGGGGAAGCCGACAAACAGTAATGACATGGATTCCCATTGGGCTGGCATAGCAAAGTCGATAACAATTTCCAAGCTGCCTATGCGGCAGTGAACTTCCACTTGGCAAGTATTATATTTGATTTATCTTTATTTAGTGCATTTTTACAGAATGAAATATGTCGTCTATTTCATCCCGATCCAGATTGAAATTAGTTACCAATTCATTATTTATCTCTTGCATATGTTCTGATTCTTTAAAAAGAATTTCAGCAAAATATTTGGAGATAACATAACAATTCATTATTTTTTGCAGAGAATTTTTGACATTGTTTTTGTCAATTTTGAAATCTATATGGGTGCCTATCATGCGGCCATTGTCATCTAACAACCATTTCATGGAGCTGTAACTTCGTAAACTAAAATTCTCTATCCCACCGTATTGGTTGCACAAGCTGTAAAAACCGCAAATATCGTACTTTTTCAGAATTGACTCAATCTCATCAGAGGCGGCTTTCAGGTTGTCTTGTTCGTTCTGAGTGCTGCTATCCACTATAATCTCCGATAATATGATGAAAATATCATTGATACTTGAACTTAATGAAAATTACCTGCCCACATTGCGGTTGTAAATCCAGCACCGTCAGCAGCCGACAAATCACTAATTCACTGCGAGAATCCTACTGTCACTGCGATAACCCTCTGTGTGATGCCGGGTTTGTGATGTCTCACAGTTTTAAACATTACACCAGACCTCCAAAACCCATAACAGATCAAACCATAATTGAGCTTGTGCGCTGCCTCTCACCCCAGGATAAAAAAGCATTGCTGTCCATGATCACTTCGGGTTCTGAATCACAGGTGTAATGCCATCGTAAGCTTTGCGGTGTTCCCAGGTAAAAATATCTTTCACCCGATTCATGATCAGGTCATCCGCCTCTGATCGTGTTCCGGCGATCACGCAATCATTGACCCGCAGATCCTCCATATAAGCAAATTGATCTCCCTCCCAGAGCAGGATCTGAGGAAAAGAGAACTGAACCTGGTAGCTGAAACCCATATCAGTCACCTGCTCATATTTGATCACCTGGTTTAGTTCACTCAGTTGGCAGTAGCTCAGACTCTGCTGGTTCATGTGACTGGGCTCCCCGTTAAAAATCAAGATATTACGGTGGTTCATTATAGTTCATATAAAATATATGGTTCAAAGTAATTCATGCTAAACCACTATTGTTCGGGTAATTTTTTATGAACTAGATAATTTGACGGTATCTTGTGACTTACGACATGGACGAGACATCAGAACCTAGCCAGTTCTCTATCAGGTTGCCCTCAGATGTACGACAATATCTCCATAATTGTGCAAACAAACATGGGAGATCATTGAACTCTGAGATTCTGAAACGGCTTGAATACAGCATTACTCAGGAGTCTAACCATGAACTCGACTTGTTGAATTTTGTTGCAAAAAATACCGAAGAAGGCAGCGGCAGCGGCAGCGGCAGCGGCAGCGGCAGCGGCAGCGGCAGCGGCAGCGGCAGC
>JAQFVO010001384.1 GCA_027942505.1 Endozoicomonas sp.
CATGTAGAGAACAGTATGGAGAATATGCATACTAATTTAATGGTGTAAAAGGTGAACAAAGTAATGATGATCTTGAAATGATGTGACGTAACAGCACAGTACCACCTGTCTAAAGACAAACAGATATTGTAAGGAGGAATAACTCATTTGAGTGCAAATTATTGATGAGGAATGCTTTTGTTGTTGGAAGGAATGCCAATCATCAATTTTTTCCCTCCAATTGAGTAACTGGGGTAAAGTTGATCATGTTTTCATGGGTCACCCATTGACCACGACCAACAAGATGTGTGAAATTGTGTTCAAAGTAGGCATGATAAAAGAATTTTTGTTTTTTCATGCATGAATTGGAATCTTGACTTATCTTTACTTTCCGCATTGAATTTGTGACATGCTCAAACCTCAATATACATGTACATTATTTCTTTCTCTTTATCTTTTTCCTAAAATTTTGAAATGCATTACTCTGGGTAATTTGAATGATAGTTAAAATGGAGAAAAAACAAAGGAGATAGCTTTACCAAATGTTCAGCCTTAATTGTTGTATTGCTATTATTCTAGTCAGTTCAATCTGCCAACATCAGTTTCCTCAACCTCACCTGTTGAATTCCTTCCTTTAGTGCATAAAGGAGTGTCCTAAATGTGGTTATATAAGCTGAATCCTGCCTGACTGGATCGGCTCACACATACGAGCATTTGAGTATATCGGTGGCGTACCCAACATACTGGTGCCTGATAACCTGAAATCCGGAGTGAAAACGCCTCACCGGTATGAGCCAACCATTAATCCCACCTACCAGGATCTGGCAGAACACTACCGGGTAGCCGTGGTACCGGCACGGGTCAGGAAACCACAGGACAAAGCCAAGGTCGAATCCGCTGTACAGGTGGTAGAACGCTGGATACTAGCCCGACTGCGCGACCAGACGTTCTTCACACTTGCAGCGTTGAACAGTGCGATACGGAGCCTGCTGGAAGAGTTGAACAATAAACCGTTCCAGAAAATATCAGGTAGTCGTCGTTCATTATTTGAGTCACTGGATAAGCCAGCACTGAAGCCACTGCCATCAGTGCGTTATCAATATGCTGAATGGAAAGAGGCCAGAGTGCATATTGACTATCACGTCTCAGTGGACGGGCATTATTACTCAGTACCTTATCAGCTGGCAAAGAAGCAGCTCTCTGTTCGCTTTACCCAGAGAACGGTTGAATGCTTCTACCAGGGGCAACGGGTTGCCAGCCATCAGCGGCTCTATCAGAAAGGGCGATACAGTACTCAGGAAGAACACATGCCGGAATCTCATAAACAACAGGCCCAATGGACACCCGAGCGACTTCAGAACTGGGCAGCGAAAACAGGGCCTGAAACAGAAGCTGTGATCCGCCGGATCCTCTCTGACCGACGTTACCCGCAGCAAGGCTATCGCAGCTGCCTAGGGATTATGAGACTGGGTAAAAGCTACGGTGATGTCCGACTTGAAAACGCTTGCCGTCGTGCACTGTACACCGATGCCTGTTCTTACCGCAGCCTGGAATCGATCCTGAAACACAACCTCGATCAACAGCCATTGCCTGAGCTGGAATCAGAGGCTCCGCTACCGGACCACCATGAGAACCTGCGTGGTTCTGATTACTTCCACTGAGTGGAACCCCGAAGCTAATAAGTCGAACAAAGAGAAAGGGACAGAATCATGTTATTGAATCCTACACTGGACAAACTGCAAGCACTGAAACTGACTGGCATGCTTGAAGCACTGAATGAACAGCTGAATACCCCGGAAATAGAACAATTGTCGTTTGATGAGCGACTGGGGCTAATGGTTGATAGAGAAATCACTGCACGCGATAACCGCCGGCTGAAAACACGGTTGAAAAATGCACGACTACGACAGAATGCCTGTATGGAAGATATCGACTTCAGACATCCGAGAGACTTGAGGCGAGACCAGTTTCAGCAATTACTGGCGAGCACCTGGATAAAAGAACATCAAAACGTCATCATCACCGGCCCAACGGGAGTAGGCAAAACCTGGTTGGCCTGCGCCCTGGCTCATAAAGCCTGTCGTGATGGTTATACGGTTCAGTACCACAGGCTGCCGAGGCTGCTTCATGACCTTAATCTCGCCCGTGCTGATGGTCGATACCTGAAGGTGATGACAGGGCTGGCAAAGACGGATTTACTCCTGCTGGACGACTGGGGTCTGGCACCATTAACCGAGAGTCAGCGACGCGACCTGCTGGAATTGGCTGAGGATCGTCACAACCTGAAAAGTACCCTGATTACCAGCCAAATGCCGGTCGATCACTGGCATGAACTAATTGGTGATCCGACGCTGGCAGATGCGATCCTGGACCGGCTGATTCACAACGCTCACCGGCCCCCTCTGAAGGGAGAATCGCTACGCAAGAAAAAGGCAAAACTGGCAAAATCAGGA
Source organism: Endozoicomonas sp. (assembly GCA_027942505.1). Classification (GTDB taxonomy): domain Bacteria; phylum Pseudomonadota; class Gammaproteobacteria; order Pseudomonadales; family Endozoicomonadaceae; genus Endozoicomonas. Next base: position 2,433 of record JAQFVO010001384.1, read on the forward strand.
CCTAAGTCCTAAGCTGCAAACCGATGCGTCGCTCCGCTCCGAAGGGGG
>JAQFVO010001418.1 GCA_027942505.1 Endozoicomonas sp.
TCCCCTTCAGCTGTCACATCCTGATGATTCCAATCCTTAAGCTCAATAATGAGAACATTATGGTGTGTTGGGTGTGTTTCTGAAGGCGGGGGTGATATAACAGGTTAGTTACCACTCCTTAAAAATCACTCTCACCTCATAACCAGGTACCCATACATGGGCTGATCAGATAAATTTTTAAATGTCCTTCACTGGCTGTAAATTTGCCATACCACCATTCAGGAAATGCTTCTGCACTGGTACAGTCCTCTTGATAAAGTACATTCTCCTGTGCATTAACTGAGTGGCCTTGCTGAGTATTTGGTAATACCACAAATGCTGGGAGTTTGTCGAAACACCTTAACCGATCAGACTCGGGCCGGGGCCACCTTGTCAGTGACTTCGTCCCTGTCTGAAGCACTCTGGTTTCAGCTGCTCAGTGCGGTCAAAAACATCGTCGACAGTACCAGCCAATCCCCACCAGGGCTTGTCGCTAACAGCCACGGCCAACCTCCATCCCTGAAGAATAAACTGGGCAATAGCAGGTTTACCGGCCCTGCCCCGGCACTCAAGATGATGACCTTCGAGCAGGAGGCGCAGGCCACTGCCTGGCTTGACACCGAGAACCCTCTGGTCATTCAGATCAGCCCCCTGACTACCTTCAACCAGCTGTTTGACAAGTTGCACATCGTCTCAGAGCAACGGGCACACTTCGCTCGCCAACGCACCGGACTGCAAGACGCATTGCAGCAGGGAAAACCTGTTGTACTGCGCGGCCTTGAGAGCAATCCCGTATTGCAACAAGCGCTGGAACCCCTGTTCTGCAACCAGCCGCTGCCGGTTAATGGCGTACTGGTAACTTATCCCAATGCCGATCTCACCGTACTCTGGCCAGCACCGGCAAAAAGCACCTCCCCCCTACTCAGTGCTGCCCAGGCTACGCCCTGCCCGAAACTGGATATCTGGGCTAACAGCGCAGCACAACACGGCATTACCCGGGCAGAACTGCCCGAGCAGGCGATAAATAAACTCTACAAAGCTGCTGGCACCATCCCAAGGCAGCTTTGCCAACCGCTGCCAGCGCTGAGCGAAGAACTGCTGGGCAACTTGATTCTGGCTGCCCGGCGGGCACAAAAAAACGACAGTAGTCAAACACTGGAGGCGCGTCACTGGCGCCGGGCCATCGACAGTATTCTGACCCACGCCACCCGGGAGCACAGCGCCACCCGGGACTACCTGAAGGTAACCTGCCAGCTGTTACTGCCAGATAGTGGTGACTGGGTTGATCCCGAGCGTCTGCAGCACCTGCTTGGCACTGCACCACAGCTGAATCGGCAATTTGTGGTCGGGCATCTCTGGTCGCTGGCCAGATGTTTTGGCCCTGGCGTACTGAGCAAGTGTCAATTGCATCTGCTGCCGTTTTCGCCGCCCAACTTTTCTGGCAATAGAGCCCTGAACGAGTTATGCACATTAATCGTTGCCTGTTCAGCGCCAGCTCAACAGCAGACCATTGCCCGGCAACTGCAAGTGGAGCCCGGGCCGGAGCGCCCCAACCTGAGCATCAGGCCCTCGGCACAAATCCGCAGACTACAAGATGCACTGGCTGGCGGCTGGCAAATCAAGGCGCGACACAATCACGCACAGGTCATCGAAACATTGGCGGCAGACTGTTTTGCCCTTGCCAGGGGCGCAGGTGACGATGCCCTTACCAAGATCAGTCAACGCTTAGCCGAGGTCCTCACCTGGCAAGGCAGCACCGAGCCACCGCTGTCAGCCCTGGCCGATGACCTCTGCCACAGTCGCAGCAACCAGGCTGACTACCTGGCCCGGCGCCTGTCGCGGTTGCACCAGCGCATGACCGATGCACCGGTCATTTTCCTGCAAGGTGAGACCGGCACGGGTAAGAGCTATTTCGCGGCCAGCGTCGCCAAAACTGCCGGCCCGGCGTTTATCGTCTCCCTTGGCCCCTGCGACAGTGAACAGACTCTGGCGAAACGGTGGTGCTGGCAAGAAAACGGCAGCGACCGCTGCATGAGGGAAGAAAACCAGACATTAATGACCTGGGCCAACACCAACGCCACTGATAAAGACAACTACGTCACCCTGGTACTGGACGAAGGGAACATGGCCACTGCCGGTTTGCTCAGTGCCTTGACCGGGCTCTGGGAACCCGCCCCATGCATTTACGTACACGGCCACCCCGTTATGGTCAGTAACAGACATCGGGTGATTATTACCGGTAATCCCGACAGTTACACCAACAGACAGACAGAGCCAACCCTGAAGGCCAGAATCCCCTGCATCCATTACCCACGTCTGAAGGAGGAGTTTCTCAGGGAGCACGTGATAAAACCGGCCCTGACCACACTCACACCCGGTAACCAGGCCAGCACCAGTAACGCCATCATGGCACTGTGGCAGCATTACCCGCAACTGCTGCCCGACCGGCTGTTCACGCCCAGAGACCTGCGCGACATCTGTGCCTGGGCAGGCTGGTATCTCACTCAGAGCGGCGCCACCGAACCCACAGCGGAACAACTGCATGCGGTCGTACTGCAATGTTTTCGTGACCTGCTGAACCCGCAACTCGGCACTACCGATTATGCCGACGCACTGGAAAGCTGGTTCAGTGTTTCATTCCCGCCGGACTTCGCCCTTGTTAAGCAGACCCATGAGCGCATTCTGGCACCAGCCTGCCAGGCCTTTAGCACCCTGGCCAACCACGTTAAACCGGAATTTGATACCTCACCGGATGCGGTGAATGAACTGGTGCATCAGCTCAGTCAGGATCTGCACCGTTGCCAGCAGGCATTTTACCGTCGCTGTCCCCACGGTGGACGACAGGCGACCATCATCGAAGGACCACCGGGCCGGGGCAAGGATGTCACCCTGCAACTGCTGCTGGAAAGTGTCGAGCAGCAGGTTATCGACCGTGGCGAAACCATGCCTCGCGTTTACCACCTCAATGCCTGTGACTGCTCCTGGGACACCCTGCGAAACGTCATTAAAAAGGCCCGGGAAGAAGGCGGCATTGTCGTGATTGCCGAGATGAACCTGATCGACAGTCAGTACCTGGAAGGTGAACTCAATGACATTCTTGCCGGTGATGCTCACCACGGCTTCCATCTGTTCGCCACCATTAATCCCGCCCACTACGGCGGGCGAAAACCGCTGTCGCCAGCACTGACAGGCCGCTTTCGTCACCTGCCCATCCGTGCCTACAACCCGGGTGAATTGCAAGCCATTGCCGGCAAGGCTCTGCCCGCCGACAAACAGGCGCAAGCGGTCATGCTGGCTAGCTGGCACTGCCGCCTGCGCCGCCATCTGCAGAACAAAAACCTGCCACTGTTCCCCACCTGTCGTGATCTGCAAACCGTAGCCACAGCCATCAACAGCGGGGGTGATTTCAGCCAGCCGACCCTTGAGGAAAGGTTCAATAAACACTACCAGCTCTACCTGCTGGCGGCCAAAACGACTCTGGACAAGCTACCCGGACTACCGCTTGCAACGACGCCAGACACCATCGACAGACCCTTATGCGACTGGCTCCACCAGACGCTGCCCGATGCCGGGGGACCGTGGCTGATAAAACGCCGCGGGCTCAATCAGCTACAGGCCCAACAGCAGACCATCCGCCTCAAATCCAGCCTGAATACCAACGAAGCACAGCACACCATCGTCACCATGCTGGCACAGGCACAGTGGACGGCTGCCAGTTTGCCGCTGGAACCGAAGCCGACCGACCCGGAACTGGCTCAGGCTTTTTACCGCCTCTGGCAACAGCGCTGGTTTGTGTCGCGTTTCCAGAACGCCGGCATTACGCCTGACAAGGTATTTCCCATCACCACCGCCCAGCAGAAACTGCTGGCCACAGCCAAAGCAGAACATCTTGAGCAAATAACCGGACTGGTTAATGACTTTGGTCAGCGCTCCTCGCAACACTGGTTGATGTTCAACCAGAGCCTCAGAAAATGTCGGGCCAATCTTCGGCTACCAGGGGGCACCAATAGCTCTACCGTAACCGCCGTAGATGTCCCCAAAGCCTCCGGCCAGGTAACAGATCTGCCCATATCAACGGCCCGTAAACATCCATTAGCAAGAAAACTGTTAATAACTGCCGGCATCGTGTTGCTGGCTCCGCTGGCCTTGACGTATGGACTGACTAGACTGTGCGCCAGATCCATCAGTCGCCACTCCTCAGGTAGATCATCAAAACAGCCGCTCGATCGTAAAACCGCTTATGAACAACAACCCGCCAAACAGTGGCAGCTTACTAAACACTTCAATAGTGACCAGCACCCGACTCAATACCGACTCGAATGCAAAGACCTTGGCGTACTGTCAAACGGCGACATTGTCCTGAAGGACTTTCCGGCCATGGAAGTTGACGTCGACATGGC
>JAQFVO010001422.1 GCA_027942505.1 Endozoicomonas sp.
CATTACCAGTGGTTCGAGTTGCAGGTCTCTGGCCTGCGTGGTGGGCATTCCGGCTCTGATATCCACTTGCAGCGCGGTAATGCCATCACGGTATTGGTACGCCTGCTCAAGGCACTGCAACCACTGTCGTTGCGTATCAGCCAATGCCAGGGTGGCGTACTGGATAACGCCATCCCCCGTCAAGCGTCTGCATTGCTCGGCTTTCCCGCTGAACACGTGGAAGAGGCGCAAAAAACGATTGATGACGTTTATTCTACATTGCAGCGCGAGTTAAATGCTGTTGATCCGGATTTACGCCTGACCGTCCACAGTACCCCTGCCCCAGCCAGCGTCTTTGCTGTCCGCGACCAGCTGTTGTGGCTCAATGCCCTGCACAGTTGCCACCATGGTGTCAAACGCTACAGCGACCACTTTGCCGGGGTAGTGGAAACTTCCAATAATCTGGCTATCTTGTCCATGGAGGATGGACAGGTGGCCGTTAACTGCTTTACCCGCAGCCTGGTGGACAGCGCCACCCTGGAGCTGGCCGACAATATCAGCGGCCTGTTCCGGATGACCGGTGCCGAGGCGCAGCAGGTAGGACTTTTTCCGGGCTGGCAACCGAATCCCGACTCTGATGTACTCAGGCGTCTGGTCGATGTGCATCAGCGGTTGTACGAAAAGGAACCAGCGATTCGAATTATTCATGCAGCACTGGAGTGCGGCATTTTAAGTGCCGCTAAACCGGGGCTGGATATGATCTCGTTCGGGCCGCAGATCGAAGATGCTCACACCCCGAGAGAGCGGGTTCGCGTCAAGAGTGTTGACCGATTCTGGGCGTTCCTGAAAGAGGCCATCACCGCTCTGGCAGCGTAAATACACCACAGAAAGCCTGGAGGCCAGCTGCTTTCAGGCTTTCAACAGTGGTAAGATGGCCTCCGGCGGATTCGCCGTAACAACTACAAAACAACCCATGCACCAGGGATTTTCCTATGACCGTCGAGCAATTTCTGGTTCGCCAACACATCAATTTTACTCGCATCGCGCACCCACCGTTTGCCACCTGCGACGAGGCAAATGAGCAGCTCCCTGAGCTGGCCGGGGCACGAACCAAAAACCTGTTTATTGTTGCCCGCAGGCAACGTCGATTTTTTTTGCTGGTGATGGCTGACCATAAAATTCTGGACTGGTCGGCACTGGGCAAAAGTATTGGCGACCGGGTGCAACTGGCCTCGGCAGATGAGCTGCTGGAGGTACTGAATATCAAGCCAGGTGCTGTTTCCCTGCTGGCACTGCAGCGTGACCCAAAGCACCGGGTAACCCTGCTGATGGATGAGGAGGTCTGGTCGCACAGCGCGATACAGTGTCACCCAATGGTGAACACGGCCACGTTGGTGATCAGTAAGCCCGGGATTAACAAGTTTCTGTCCATCACCGGTCACGAGCCGGTGGTTATCACCATACCGGAACGTACCAGCCAGCCTGAGCTGGCGTGAATCAGTGCGCGAGCACCGCCGTGATGGTCTGGTAGAGCTTGTCGATGTCGGTGTTGCGGGTCGGGGTGACAAAAATGGTGTCATCGCCACCAACGCAGCCCAGGATGCCGTCCGCCTTACCCAGAGAATCCATCAGGCGGGCAACAATCTGGGCGCCTCCCGGTGTTGTTCTGATCACCACCACGTGATCGTTGTGGTCAATATCGGTCACCAGGCTGGCCAGGGGCGCATCAATGGCTGGCACGTTGATTTCACCGGGCACACAGTACACCGTCTCTTTTTTCGCGTTGCGGGTACGCACCGCCCCGATATTGTTCAGGATACGCGATATTTTTGACTGGCTGACATCGCGAAACCCCTGCGCCTTGAGCGCCTCCACCATCTCCCCCTGATTTTTGAAATGCTGCTCGCACAGCAGCACCTTAAAGGTTTTGATCAGCTCGGCATCCTGAGTTCGCATGATGTTGTCCTGTCAGTTTTTTTCCGGGAATCGTTGCGGCCGGGGTCCCCTGCCCGGCCGGTGATGGTTAAAGGGCAGCAATACTCAGGCACCCCATGGCGATGACGGCCAGGGCCAGCAGCAGTGGTGCCATGAATTTGAACCATTGCACAATGGATACACGGCCAATAGCCAGCGCCGCAATCACCACACCAGACGTCGGCGTCACCAGGTTAACCAGGCCGGAAGCAGACTGATAAGCCGTCACCGCCAGATCGCGGCCAACACCGGCAAAATCGGCCAGAGGTGAAATGATCGGCATGGAGAACACCGCCAGACCAGATGTGGACGGAATGAAAACAGACAACACGGTGTGGATCAGATACATCAGGTTAATGAAAACGACAGAAGACGTTTTAGCCAGTGCCGATTCACCCCAGTTAAGAATGGTGCCGGAGATCATCCCCTCATCCATCACCAGACCAATGCCACGAGCAATACCCAGTACCAGCACAACGCCCAGCAGGTCACGACAACCGTCAACAAATTTTTCCACAAAGTCCTCTTCGCTCAGGCCACCGATGGCAGCAATGGCAATGGACGAGGCCAGAAACAGCATCGACATTTCCGTCATCCACCAACCGGCAATCGCCACACCCCAGATCATCACGGCAAAAGTGAGAGCAAAGATGACCAGAATGGTTTTGTGGCGAGCAGAAAATTCAACGTGGTCTTTTTTGCCACTCTTCTCCAGAAAGTGCTTTTCATTACTCTCTTTCATGCTGGCGACAATGGAGCTTGCCGGATTCTCCCGCACTTTTTTTGCATAGCGCATCACGTAATAGCAACCGGCCAGGAAGCTCAGCGCCAGGATGGTCAGACGCAACCCCATGCCCTGGGTAAAAGGAATGCCGGATGCGTCAGAAGCAATAACGGTGGCAAATGGATTGATGGTTGAACCAAGAACACCAACGCCTGACCCCACCAGTACGATGGCTACGCCGGTCACTGAATCGTAGCCAGCCGCAATAATCACCGGAATTAACAACATATAAAATGGGATAGTCTCCTCTGCCATCCCATAAACGGTACCACCAGCAGCAAAGCACATCATCAGGATGGGGATCATCAGGTGCTCACGGCCTTTCATGTGCGCCATGGCCCGGGCAATGCCGTTATCAATTGCACCGGTGGCAGTAATGACCGTCAGCAGCCCACCTATCATCAAAATAAACAGGCCCAGTTCGATGGTCTGCTGAATGCCGGTGATAGGGGCAGCCAAAACATCAAGCAGCCCCTGGGGATTGGCTTCGGCCGGAGCGTAGGTGCCGGCAATGGCCACCTCCCTGCCCAGGGCTTCATTCATCTGTGTGGTGTATTGCCCCGCCGGAACGATCCAGGTCATTGCCGCCATAAAGGCAATAATAAGGAACAGGATGGTGTAAGCAGAGGGAAGTTTGAGTTGAGTTATTGCCTTCATTGTTATCCCCAGTAGTAGCAAAGAGAACGAGTTTTCCGTCCGGTAGTCTGCTTGCGACACCTTGGTTTACAAGGCATGTCAAGGCTGTAATGTTATTGTTTGTGCAGTCTCCCTAATTAATGATGACTTTTTGTTGACATATGTCACAAAAACAAGACATGGCCTTTTTGCATTAAATCCCGTTAAGTGAGTCAGCAGTAAGCTCATAGTGAATAGAAACAGGAATTATGTATTTAAAAATCCGTTTTAACGATCAGGCAGTTGGTTTTATTCATTAAATTAATTGATTTGCATCAATATTTATCTGGCAGCAGACCGTACACTGAATTCAGGTAAAGAAAAATTAAACAACATTTGTCAGGTTTTTTAAGCGTTATTAAAAAAACAGGCCTGATCTTATCAGCCTTGATGGGGGATTTATTGTGGATAGATTTTATGTAGGTTCTGAAGTTGGCAAACTTCGTAAGGTACTACTGCATCGCCCAGAGCTCAGCCTGAAACATTTAACACCCAGCAATTGTGCCTCACTTCTTTTTGACGACGTTCTGCGTATTGAACAAGCCGGCAAAGAACACGACGCCTTTCAAAAAGTGTTAACCGATAATGGTGTTGAAGTTTTTCTGCTGACGAAACTGCTGGCCGAAACACTCAGTTACGATAATGCAAAAAAATGGCTGCTTGATCATCAAATCAATAGCTACCGTTTTGGTCAATCACTGGCCGGCGAAGTGCGCTCTTATTTGATGTCCCTGGATAATTTAACGCTGGCCAAACATATGACTGGCGGATTGACCGTGGCTGAAATGGATCGTTCATGCAGCAGTATGACGCTGGCGATGATGGGACCGACGGATTTTGTTATTGAACCGATTCCCAACCATCTGTTCACCCGGGATACATCCTGCTGGATATACGGCGGTGTGTCCATGAATCCCATGGCCAAAACTGCGCGTAAACGCGAAACCGTGCACATGCGGGCTATCTACAAATTCCACCCCATGTTTAAAAATGCTGAGTTTCTGACCTACCTGGGCAATGAAGATATCAGCTACGATAATGCCACCATAGAAGGCGGCGATGTTCTGGTATTGGGTCGTGGCAACGTGTTGGTGGGTATGTCTGAGCGCACGACCCCACAGGGGGTTGAACAACTGACCCGGTCGCTGCTGAAAACGGGCCAGGCACAGAAAGTCATCGCCCTGCAACTGCCCAAGGCGCGTAGCTGTATGCACCTTGATACTGTCTTTACCCACATGGATATCGACTGCTTCACCTACTATCCCGATATCATGCGCGCCGATACCGATTGCTGGGAGTTAACGCTTGGTAAAGATGAATCACTGGTAACCACTCGTGTGCAAGACGGCTTCACCAAAGCCATAGCCAGGGCGCTGGATGTGCCTGAATTAAGACTGGTACCAACCGGCGGTGATATTTTTGAAGCCGAAAGGGAGCAGTGGAATGATGCCAATAACGTGCTCACCATTCGCCCCGGGGTTGTTGTTACTTATGAGCGCAATATCAACACCATTCGCAATATGGAAGAAGCCGGTATTAAAGTACTGACAATTCCGGGTGAAGAGCTGGGTCGTGGCCGTGGTGGTGCGCGCTGCATGAGCTGTCCATTACTTCGTGATGATATTTAATTAACCACTGTCTTTAACATATAACCTTTGATTCATGTGATTGAATCGCACAAATTACCTGAAATTTTCAATGAGGAATAGCTCATGGCTTTTAACTTGCGTAACCGCAATTTTCTCAAGCTGCTTGATTTCACCTCCCGCGAAATTCAACACCTGATTGATCTGAGTATCGAGTTGAAAAAAGCCAAATACGGCGGCTACGAACAACAACGTCTGAAAAATAAAAACATCGCCCTGATTTTTGAGAAAGACTCTACCCGTACCCGCTGCGCCTTTGAAGTGGCTGCTTTTGACCAGGGAGCCAACGTCACCTACATCGGGGGTGGGTCACAAATGGGCAAAAAAGAGACGGTAAAAGATACCGCTCGGGTACTGGGCCGTTTTTACGACGGCATTGAGTTTCGCGGCTTTTCACAGGACGCCGTGGAAGAACTTGGCCAGTTCGCCGGCGTACCAGTATGGAACGGTCTTACCGACAAATGGCACCCAACCCAGATTCTGGCCGACTTTATGACCATGCTGGAACACGGCCAGGGACGTCAGCTCAATGAAATGTCCTTCGCCTATCTCGGTGATGCCCGCAACAATATGGGTAACTCCCTGCTGGTCGGTGCCGCCAAAATGGGTATGGATATCCGCATGGTGGCACCGAAGGAGTTCTGGCCAGACCAGTCACTGGTAGAAGAGTGCGGCCGCATTGCCGAAGAGACTGGCGCGCGGATCACGCTCACTGAAGAGGTTGCCGAAGGCGTTAAAGGGGTTGATTACCTGTACACCGACGTATGGGTATCCATGGGCGAAAGCAGCGAGGCGTGGGATGCGCGGGTTGCCCTGATGACGCCATATCAGGTAAATATGGAGCTGATTAGCAAAACGGGTAACCCTGACGTGAAGTTTATGCACTGCCTGCCCGCGTTTCATAATGACGACACCACCATCGGCAAGGAGGTAGCCGAGAAATACAACATGAACGGCCTGGAGGTGACGGAGGAAGTGTTCGAGTCCAGCCACTCTATCGTCTTTGATGAAGCCGAAAACCGCATGCACACCATCAAAGCGGTGATGGTGGCCACACTCGGTTCCTGATGTGACTGGGGCAGTCCGACTGCCTCTTGACGTCCTTTTGGGAGAGGGATTTCTCCCTCTCCTGCTTTTCCAGAATACGGACAAAAAACATGAGAATTGTTATTGCTCTTGGGGGAAACGCGATCCTGCAACGTGGGCAGCCCATGGAGTGCCAGATCCAGCGGGAAAATATTGCCAAAGCCGCTGCCGCCATTGCCAGAATAGCAACAGCCCACCAGGTGATTCTGACCCACGGCAACGGACCCCAGGTCGGCCTGCTCTCGTTGATGAACGACGCCTACAAGAAGGTTACCCCCTACCCTCTCGATGCATTGGGTGCCCAGACTCAAGGCATGATCGGGTTTATGTTTGAGCAGGAGTTGCGCAATTGCATGCCGGGTAAAGAGGTGTGCACCGTTGCCACCCAGACGCTGGTGGACACCAGGGACCCGGCTTTTCTCAATCCCGATAAATTCGTCGGACCAGTCTACAACAAGGACGAGGTTGAGAGCCTGCTGGCTGCCAATCCAAACTGGACCATCAAGCAAGACGGCGCTTATTTTCGCCGGGTAGTGGCATCGCCTCAGCCGATGGCAATACTTGAACTGCAAGCTCTGAAAACGCTGGTTTCAGACGACAACATCACCATGATCTGTGGCGGCGGCGGTGGCGTGCCTGTCGCTCGCGGCGAAAACGGCCGGCTCACAGGCATCGAAGCGGTTATCGATAAGGATCGCGCTTCACGAGTGCTGGCCGAAGGGCTGAACGCTGATGCGTTTCTGATCCTGACCGATGTTCAGGCCGTGGCGACCAACTTTGGTCAGCCCGACTCACAAAACATTCGTTGTGCAACACCTGAAGCCATGGAAGCACTCAACTTTGCCGCCGGCTCCATGGGACCGAAAGTTGAGGCAGCAGTGGCATTTGTCCGAAATGGCGGCAAGTTGGCAGCAATTGGCTCTCTGGACCGGACGGCTGAGATCCTGACCATGGATTCAGGCACCGTGATCACCAATGATGTTGACGGTGGTATCAGTTACTACTAGGTCATTTCAACGAAATTACCGGGTAGGTTTTTTTAGTTCTACCCGAGCCTATTCAGTTCTTACGCTCCCCGCCCGACTGGGCTGTCTCTTAGTCACTAGTCTTAAATCCCTTCTTGCGCAGTCAGGATGACAGAGATAGGGGATGACCTCTCTCACCGCTGTCAGGTCAGAATTTCGAATCCCATTTACCAAGGGCTTCGTCGCGTTGTCGAAACTTAAAAGACTTAAACAGGACACCCATGCATCAATGGCGCTGACTTAAGAGTGAAAGCCTTGCCATACGTAGGCTTTAAGGCACCCTACGATTTAAACCATAAAGCATACAAAGAGCACAAAGGAAAAGAAAAACTCTTCTTTGTGTGCTTTGTGGTTCCAATTCAAATCTCTCA
>JAQFVO010001433.1 GCA_027942505.1 Endozoicomonas sp.
ACCGTGTTACTGCCCGGCAGCGTGATTTTTGAATGGAACGGTGAGACCTATTACGACCGCGATGGTTCTCTGTATAAGAACCTGAGCACCGAAACCAACGCCGGAGTCCAGGTGGGTAAGATTGATTACAGCGGCGGTAAGGCGACCTTGGCAAGTTATCCATCGGGTTTGCTGAAAACAGCCACTGTTCATGCAGCGGCCACGGTCGGGGTGGGCTTCAAAATTGATGCGGTAGCCTTTCGCACACCGGGCGCTCCCGTTCGCCAGGGCAGTTTGCAATTGACCGCCGTTCGGGTGGATAACGGTGACATCATCACGGCTACGGCCAGCGTCAACGGGGAGTTTGCTACCGACGAGGTGCAGGGAAAGATAGACGTCACCACAGGCTGGTGTGAGATTCGCTTTGTTGATGGCAGCCAGGAAGAAGAAACACCGATCTATGTGATCCCTCAGAGCGTTCGCTACAACTGCGTGGTGGAAACCAGTCTGCCGCTGGATGCTGAGTTGATCGGTCTTGATCCGGTGCGGCTTCCTCCCGATGGCAAGGTGCCGATTTACCGGGCCGGGGATATTGTCGTCATTAGTCATACCGACAGCACTGACGTTGGCACACCGTATGCTGGTATGGGCGTGGCGTTAGCTCGGGATCATCAGGCGGAAATTGTCGTGCAAGACAGCGCCGGGGCTTTGCTGGCTCCTGAGCAATACAGCGTTGATCGAGAGACCGGCACCATGACCTTTGCCGATCCGCTAAGTTTGGTGGACGCTGACGGAAGATCGTTGACTGCACCCTTTATCATTAAAGACCGGGTGGAGCACATGAGCGTTCTGAGCGATGTGCAGATCAACGGTGACCTGTCGTTTATTTCCCCGGTGCCGTGGGATCTCCCGGCCAATGAAACTACGGTAAGCAGCGCGGTCGTTTATGGCGATTTACAGGCTCGGGTGAAAAACTTTTTCAGCCAGGAAGTGTGGGACAACGGCGACCCGAACTGGACAGATAATCGGGAAGGCGACCAGACCACGGCGCAATACAACACCATTAATTACCCGGTGGAAGTGACCAACAAGGGAGCCATCTACGGCAAATGGGCGATTATTTTCACCCGCACGACAGGCTTCCAGATCGTTGAGGAAAAGCTCGGCATTATCGCCAACGGCAGCACCACCACCGACAGCGCACCCATCAACCCGGAAACCGGCGTTCCCTATTTCACATTGAA
>JAQFVO010001439.1 GCA_027942505.1 Endozoicomonas sp.
TTTCTATGTGGCATCCGACTGTCCCAGCTCGGCGGCCAGGAATGCCGCTACCTGGTACAGTCCGCGAAGCAGTAGCGTCAAAGTAAAATATCCACTATTGGTGCCGAGGTTGTCCTTGCCATTGTTGCTGGTAAAATCCTCTGGATATCGATATCTGATATTTTGCAGGTCTGGGTAGACTTCCAGAGCATAGCAACCGGTTTGCTGGAGGTTTCGGGCAAAACAGTCGGTATTCAAGCCCTGCCTGGCAGTCATCAGTGTGGTCTCGGCTGTGGTTTTATGATTCCACTGCTGATGGATCTGAGGCGATTCAAAGCAATCCTCCGCTTTGACCGGCTGGCCTAAAAGACCTGATACATAGGCGCCAATGACATCATCAATAAACGATCCCAGTTTTGCCCGTCCTTTGCTGTTTTTGTAATGGTAATCTGCATCATCCCGGTGCATGCGGGCATAGTGAAGTATTGGCGCAATCATATTTTCAACAGTGGCGCTCATAAATGACGCTCGCTGAGCAACACCAGGAGTTATTGCAGGCTCAGCATCCTTGGCCTGATTATAACTGGTGATATGGGGATAAAACTCCATATCGCCAATGTCTTTTAATCCGCTGTAAGACCAGTCCGATTCGTCGGTTGCGTCGCTCTCCCAGCCATTCATTGTGCCGGGAAAGGGGACTGTGTTACTGAACATAAAGATGAGAATCAACTCTCTGCGTTTTTTCTTGAAATTGTGATAGGCCTGAATTGTGGAGGTATGAACAGCCCCGAGACTGCTCCAGACCCCCAGATCATGGCAAGCCTTGAGAAGCCCCTGTTCTGCCCGGGTGCTATCACCATGGCTATCTTTCTGATGTGCCAGTGTGCTGTACTCCTCATTGCAGGTAGTGAACTCATAGACCAGATAGTGCTCCTTGCCCCGGTGCATATACGTACGAAGCCTGGAACGAAAACTGGCAAGAATGTTATCCGGCAGGTATTCAACAGGTACCAGTTTCAACCCGACAGGCTTTGGAACTTCGCTCTT
>JAQFVO010001442.1 GCA_027942505.1 Endozoicomonas sp.
TGCCGCGAGATAAAAGAAAATACCCAAAGAGAGTCGACGGGTTAGAGTTACCGGCGACATTTGCTTGAAATCCGTAAGCAATACCCGCAAAGGCCCAGCCGTTCGTGCTTTTGCGGGCAGCGGGTTGCGCCCCTGAAATGTGGAAATTATTTCAAGACAATTCCATAGCGGGGGGGCTGTGGCAAGTTCACAGCCGGGGAAGACTCTCAAATTTATAATGAAACGTGTTAGATATTTCTGCCACTCTTGGCGAGATATCAATCTCTGCTTCCAGGTGAGCTACAATATCTTGAGCTGAACTGAGGGTCTGCTCCATAGAGGCTTTGTTCCCTTCAAGGGCATAATCCATGGCGAGCGCAAAAGTGCTTTCCAGTTGTCGATTCAAATACGCCTCAACTTTCGCGCTGCTGGTCGCCGGTATTCGCCCACGGATATCCATATTAAGTTGGTGAGCGATACTCTGTGCAGTATGAATGCAAACCTGCATCTCATTTCTATTGCCATCTTCAGCACACTGCCTGGCCATTCTAAGTGCATCTTCTAATTTTGCACGCAGACAGTCCCTCTCTTTTGCCCAGTCGATCATAGGTATTTGGTCACTGATGTTGATGTTCAACACGTTTGCATAATAGCGTGCTTGTTGAACGTTATAGTTCATCTCAAACCGGTCACCTTTATCGGCAAACTTTCGGGCAAGTTTGAGATGATTTTCCAAATGTTCACGTGAATGCTCTGTGCATTTTTCCTCGTTAGTACTTGGCAGTAAATTGCTAATATCTAAATCCAGCTCCTTTGCATTCTCTTGCGCCCACACAATATGTTTTTCCATCTGTACTTTATCACCACGGCCAGCAAGCCATTCGGCATACTGAAGATTGAATTCCAGATCATTAACCAGTCTGGTTCTGGTTTCATAGTTCTGATCAGTGATCAGCTCAATAAGCTGGCGAGGGAGAGGGATGTGGTCCCTGGGCATGCACAAATTGAGCAGATAGTCATAGCAGTAACCCGCCTTCCTGGCCGCTACTGGCCGACAATCGTAAGCAGAGAGGGGGACCCTACGATTGCCAGGTGGTGAACTCTCTTTTTGTCTTGGGCAACCGTCAATCTTCGGTGTAACCGTTTGTACAGGCAATTTCGATGGTTGAGCCTGGTCATGGTTCCAGCCCGTTGATATACCAAAGGGTGCATCTGCCTGATATGTATGACTTAATCTATCCATAACCAACAACTCCCAGATCGTAAGTAGCTAACCATATGAAATCATATATTTCTGACTCCTTGTTCGGGCACTGGGCTTCGTTACAACTCCGGTCACATAGCTACGGCTATGCTCCCTACGTTGTGCCTCGCATAGCACCTGCCCAAGTAGCCAGAAATATGTGATTCCA
>JAQFVO010000020.1 GCA_027942505.1 Endozoicomonas sp.
GCCGGCAAGGTCAAAATGGCCTGTAACCTGACCTCGTGCTGGGTTCCCCAGTTACAGGTAGCCTGTGAAGCCGTGGCCACGCTCTGCTCCTCGCTCACCCTGACCAACGACCTTGCCCACGTGCTGGCGCGAAAAGAAGATAAAAAATGCACCGCAGCCGCCGGAGTCGTCACCCTTGTTGTCCTGGACAGACTGGCTGGCGCCGCCGCTGTGCCCCCTCCCGGTGAACGCGGTTCGCCACAGCAACCCATAGAGGTACCCGATAGTGAAACACTGGCCAGGATTGGCCGGGATGACCGCTATCCTGCAGATGCCTGCTATCGCCAGACCAACAGCTTCAGCCACACCGGACCGGGTGTGGTTTTTCAGGGCCACTATGAGGGCGGGTGTCACACCATCAGCAATCTGCAATCTTGTCTGTTCAGCAAACTTGATCGCTGCGCCAACGTGCAGAACCTGCGTCTGGCCGATGCCTACATTGAGAACAGAGAGTCACGGGTAGCCGCCCTGGCCTGTGAAATGGGTTCATACTCCAGCGCCCGAAATATAGCGGCACAAAACATCAACGTAAACACTTACGCCACGGGCGCCCCTTTTGAGCCGTCGGCTGTGGGTGTTATTACCGGTCACCTGCGTCGGGCGGCAGAGGTGAGTAACATCCAGTTACACCAATGTCAGGCCAGCGCCTCAGATGAACACACTGCCGTCGGGCTTGTTGCCGGGCTGGCCAGCGGCGAACTGAAAAATATCAATATCACCGGGAGCCATGCCTATTCGACGGACTCTGGCTCACCGGCAGGGATTGGTGCCGGGGATCTGCGTGGCACTATTGACAATATGCAAGTAAGCAAGAGCCGCGTCGTGACCTATTCCAGGAACTCCCCTGCCGGCATTGGTGCAGGGATTGTCAGGCGAGATGGACACATCTCCCGCCTTGCTGTCACGAGTGGCAGGTCCATAGCTCGGGGTGGCGATTCAGCGAGCGGGATTGGCGCTGGCAAGACGGAAGAAGGTGGCCTGCTGCAAGGGCTTACCCTGCTCGAATGCCGGTCAAAAACGGATAGCATCGACGCCCCGGCCGGTATTGGCACCGGCTATCTCGGTGGTGAAATAAAAGACATGGTGTCGATCGGGGGCATGGTTGTTACGGTGAGTCCGGGCGCTAACGCCGCCATTGGTGCCGGCGATAATATGGGGCAGATCAATGGCCTGACCACCGTCAACGACACCGTCAGGGCGCAACACGGGCGCACCGGCGTAGCTGTTGGCCGGGGTAAAAACAGTGCTCACACCATCCTGTCCTATAACACCCGCATCGGGCGGGAAGTGCCGGACAGTAAGGGGTTGCCCGACTTGTCGCAGTTGTGCGCCAGGGGCGACGTCCGGTTTCTTGCTGCCGATTGCCAGATAGTCCACGCACCGATGGCCATCTCGCCCTGGAGCTGCCCGTCCAATGATCTGCCACCGACCTGCAACTTACGCTGGCAGCCCATTGAGAACGGCAATATGACCATCGACACAGCGTTTTGCCGGTCTGACAACCCGTGCCTGGTCCAGCCCGATCTGACACCGGTCTGCCCAATGACGCCGTTGAACATCACCGTGGTGGCCACAACAGCACCTGCTGCCGCAGCCGGCATCAGTGTTGGGACGGTTGGTTTGTTGGCAGGTTCTGCTCTTTTACTCGGTGCTGGCGTACTGGGTGCCTACTTTTACCATCTCTACCGTCAGACCAGGGAGACCTTGGCGGAGGATCAGGGCAGCGACTGCTCACGGTCTCCTGTTGAGTGTGAAAACAGGATGATCCCGGGTTCAATTCATTGAGTGCATTTTCAGCCGTGATGGTGTCCAGGAAAGGCAGGAGTTACGGATCATTGGCCTCGCAGCTGAGAAAGCCCTTGTGCGACAGGCCGCAGCTTTGCCTGCGTCTTGATGATCAGCGACATTGGGGAGGGTGTTGTGCAACTGTCTTCTGCTTACCAGCCACTGGCCGCCACGGCCGGCAGCCCGGGCATCGCTTTACCGGCAAAGATAAACCCCAGCGGTCTCCTTGACGGCATTTCAGTTTCAGTGGTACCAACGATTAAAGCTTTTTTTTCCTCGCTGTCACCCGCTTATGGTCTGAACAATAGACGACAGAAGTCCGAATTTACCATAACAGATGTATCCAAATCCACTGGCTCACCAGACAAGACAGGCGAGACAGCACAAAAGATCAAGTTTGCCTGTAATGTGCTCTCCAGCTGGGCGCCGTCCGTGCGCGTCGTCACTGACGTTGTAACCACCATGTGCTCTTCCCTCTCGCTGGCACAGGACCTTGGCCAGGTGCTGGATGGCCAGAAAGC
>JAQFVO010000052.1 GCA_027942505.1 Endozoicomonas sp.
GGGGCGTTTCGGTCTCATCGCTCCAACACTATTACAGGCGATCATGTCGTTACCCGGTGGCCCGGCTCTTCTCAGCGCTCGGGATGACAACGACAAAACCGCTGTGGAGTCTTTTTTTGATTTTGATGGCTCCCTGGACGATGAAAGCAAGAGTTTGAGCGCTTTGGGGTATCTTTTGGAACGAACCCCCGTAGCGGGCATCAAATTGTGTCACGCAGTTGAGCTGTTCAATAAGGTGCCATCGAACAATGGCTTTCATGCCTGGTTGTCGCTGCAGATTCTCAGAAATCCCCACTGGGTCAGGGGCGGAAAGGAGGCCATCTCTGCTGTGCCTCTTGCGGGGGATTTTCAGCAGCAATTTATTAACAGTGTGCTCTCTTGTCGTGCCGAATCCTCACAGGCAGAACTGCTTCGTCAATGGCAGGGCCTGCCTTTCTCGTCAGAGGCGCTGATGCTTCTTGCCCGGGAGTTTCCGGCAAGCATTCGTACCTTGCTGTTTCCTGACCCGTTCGCCACAGGCAACAGGCACCTATGGGAGAAACAGGTGATCCCCTTTGCAGTTTTGAGGGGAACGGAAACCACACTGCCCTGGACTCCTTTTTTGCAGCAGGCTGCTATGTGCTTTTCGCCACCTGCAAGTCCCACTCTTCTCGCACAATGGCGACAGGCTCAGGATGTTCCTGATGTCGATCTGCTGCCATTGCTTGAGCAAAAACTGCCCTCAGGTGACAGCGGGCGGTATGGGAGAAGTTGCTTTTTTCATGATCCCGAAAACGGCAAAACCCTGCGGCTCAAATTCAGAAAAAAACTGGCCGGAGGGGCCGGCGAGCCTTGGGATGAACTGGCCTGTGAGCCGGGCAAGTTGAACTGCCTGAAAAGATGGCAGGCAGAGGGCGTGCTGCCACTGCAAACCCGTTTCCCCACACCTCTTGGCCTGTTTCGGATTCGTGATTTTGAACGGTGGCTCTTGAGTGATGATATTCCGTTGTCTCTGGCAGACCTGCGGGAACTGTGGAAATGTGTGTTTGTTGAAGAGGATGGTTCGGCGCTGGTATACGCTTTCGAGACTGAGCTGCAGCAGCAATTTCACCATTACCCTTATGAGACGGAAGGGGAGGGGTTGTCCGTTGAGCTGTCTCTGGAATCGTTGCAAATAGCAGCCAACGACCTGGGGCAGTTACTTGGCATCGGGTTGGCTGCTACCACCCCTGTACCCATGCACCGTAACGATAATCGTTTTTTCGTTATGTTGACCCAGTTGATCGGTCACCAGTTCCCGGGGCAGCTGGTTTCATGGAACCATGACGCCAGCAATTTTCCTAACGTGTCCCCGGGAGTGGGGATCCGGGATTATGCGGACATCATTGAACTGACAGCGACTCCAATAACTCTGGGCGATGTGACCGGGGAAACGCCTGAAAATCGCCAAGTCATGCATTTGGAGCAGATTGCCAGAGAATTTTTCAGCCTGATTATTTTGCTGCCAAGAGTATTTGAGCAAGAGTTGAGCATGAAAAGTGCCGCGGCTATGGAAATAAAAGTTCGCCCGGTGATCAACCGTATGTCCTGTGCGTTTTTTAGTGGCGCCCTGGGGCTGAGCGAAGATGAAATCGGCAAGTGCCTGGAAAATTACGGCGTTACGGCTGAGTTGGCTCGAGTGATCTGCTTCTGGTGTCAAACGGGTCCAAATCCCGGCTGGGTTAATTCGTACAGAGTGGGGGGCGTTATGCCCAGAATCATATTTCCCGATTTGGCAAGCATTTTGGCGAGGAAAATTAAATCTTGCAGTGATAATGATACTCTAACGGACCGGGGTTGGCTCACGGATACACACAGTAAGGGGCTGGATCTTGGCAGCCATAAAGGCATTTTTCCGCTGCTCCCCTTTAATAAATTGTTAACCATGGTCTTGACGCTTCACACCCATAAACAAAAGCACGTGAGTTAGCCGCGCCGTTGTTTTTTGGCTCTTACTGATTTAGCTGACACTCCCCGCCTTATCGGGCCGGGCGTGGCCGCCGAGGCTGTCTGTTAGTCACAAATATTGGAACAGGGAGGTGAACCTGGCGGGGGTTCGCACAGTCCCTCTACACAATGACGGCGGTGAAAGAGCCCCCTCTCTCCGTCACCCCGCACATGGACTATGCAAGAAGGGCTTTAAGACTTGTAACCAAGAGATAACCCGAGTGGGCTTCGCCGCGCAGGCGAGGCTTTACGACAAATTAGTCAGGGGGTTCGCAAAAGGCTTTGAAATAAAAGGAATCACAGAGACACAAAGTTTTTTCCGGGCTGGCCTGAGCTACGCCAGGCAACCAGAAAAGGCTCCCTTTGTGGTGCAACGCTTTTGTGCTTTTTGCCTCAACCTCCAAGGATGAAGTGACGAGCGGGATGAGTCGGGATTTGGGGTCGTTACCATGACGTTCAGCAAAAAAATCCCACCAACCCGCCTACTCTCCGTTGAAGTTCAGATTGTCAATCAAGTTTTATTGATCCAGGTCAAATCTTTGGGTTTGGTAAATACGTAATCTACCCACAATTGTTAAGGGGTTGCCGTAGCAACAGGGGATTATTTCGGAGTCTGGAAAGAAGAATATCCATTTCCGACTGTTCTGATAAGAGAAAACATCAGCCAAATAATAAAGACCGCTTTCTGCTAATCATCAGTACTTATTGGTCTGCATCTGACGATGTTTTTTTCTTGATGAGTACGAGAAATTCGCACTGTATTGCGTATTTGAGTGGATTGGAAAATAAGGCCTGGTTCGTAGAATAAAGTCTGCAACAAACAGGCTGAGGCCCTGAGTTGAGTGAAACATTAACATCAGGGATGAAGTGATACGGTGTCACAATGATGTGAACCGAGGGAAGCCCAGAAAAATCAAGCAGGATGCACAGGATCTTCTAACAACTCCGGTTGTTCTCTACGAACCTCGCCCTGTGCGAGGTTTTTTTTGGTTT
>JAQFVO010000060.1 GCA_027942505.1 Endozoicomonas sp.
TCAGATTTAATTGGCTGTTTTTTGCTTGAAGGTCAGCTTTCATTTCTATAGAAACATCAGGGTTTTTTGAGTTAAGAAGGTGGGATGGGATGGGGAAGGAATCTTACTCTCGTCTCCGACGCCTTTACTTTAGTAAGAATAACTTACTGTTAAGTCCCCCTCATGTCGGGTGATAGAGTCAAATTCAGTGCCACAAGGATGTGAATGATTAGTTGGTCTTTCTCCAGTCAATTCATAAACTGCCTGTTATGGAGAATTGTTAATCAACGAGGCGTCGTCGTAGCAGGAGAACTACACCCATAAGAGATAAACTGACAATGCTTATTATGTGCTTAGCCTGAGGCGGGGAGATACAAAAGACTCCCTGCCGGATTAAGGCCTTTATACTTTGGGGGATGGTATTGAGGAACTACAAAAAATTCAGGCTGTTTTTCTTATAAACCGGTATTTTCTACCGGTTTTTTTCTCTGTTTTCTACCAGATGCTCACACAGCAGGGCCTTAACCGCACTTGCAGCAGCAACCCATATGCTGAATACCGCTCTCATTCTCAATCAGCTTGCCCTTGTGCAAAAAAAGGTCAATCAGTTGCTCCGCACCAAGATCACTCGAGGAGCAGGTGTGGTAACGGGTATTAGCACCAAAATGGTTGGTAATAACGGTAATCAGGACGTCACGGGTCAGTGTTTCCTGGTGATCTTTAATCAGGTTAAGGACGTTATGTCCATGTACAGATTCCATGGCTATATTCTCGTACCAGTGGTAATAGTCTTCCCAACAATACCCTGACGCAAACAATTAAACAGTCGTATATATTCGTATGGTCGGTCAGTTCACTTGCCGACAAAGCGGGCAATCATCACCGTCGGACTCAACACCCCAATAACGGCTTCCAGCATCACCAGACTTTGAGCCAGCGGACTAAGCGGCAGGATGTCCCCGTAACCCACTGTCGTTAATGTGACAAAGCTGAAATAGAGATAGTGCGGCCAGCCGGAAATATTATCACCAGCCAGGTCAAACGACCCCGGGAAGAATAAGTTAACAATCAGATAGATGTAACTGAAAGTGATGCCAGTAAGGAGGTAAAAATTAATGGCAGCCAGTAACTTCTCCGACTGAGGCTGAGGGCTGAACAGATGGCGTATCAGCACATGCATCATACACAGATGGAATACCATACTGGCCATCAGGGCAGGCAGCGCCAGCCATTGTGGTGCAGCAGGCACCTCCGTCAGGATACGAAGGATAATAATGGCGATGCCAGTTGCTCTGAGCCAGAAGCGAACTCTGCCGCTGTTTTCGGTGAGGGCGTCCTGAGCCTGCACCAGACCAATAATCATCAGACACGAGAAAACAGTAGCGACGATACTCTGTTTGGTTATCATCATTGGCGCAAGTACAATGCTGCTGGTAAAAATAACCAGCAATAAACTGAGGGAGTAAACAGGGCGCAAATGGGTGCGGGTAAAAAGCCTGAAAAGGGATCGGGGTAGCATCGATACGTCCGGCACGGTGGCGAAATTGGCGCTAAAAATAACCTGTCATACGATCAGAGGCCAGAGAAAACGCTTTATCTCTGGTACTTTAGTAAGATTTGTTGTGACCGTGAACTGGTGCGCACGATTGTCGTCATAACTGAGGCCGTGGTATCTTCTCCAGTTAACTACTGCATTAATCCTTAGTAATCTCAGGAAGCCGAATGGCAGAGCAGGTTGGCAGCACAAGTGATGGACTGGATGAGAACGCCCGGGCGGGTAAGAGTCCGGCACGGAAAAAGCGTTCTCAGGCAGAGAAAAAATCCAAACGGAATAATAGTGAGTCGACGGCACGCCCTCGAGCCACTCAAGGAATCAACGTGACACAAACCCTTTCATTGCGGATGCGCGAGGGATTGATGTTTGCCTGGCTGATACTGGCCGCATTCCTCACCCTGGCGCTGCTCAGTTACGATAAGGCTGACCCCGGCTGGTCCCATGTCGGCTCGACTTATGGTGCTACTAACAGCGCCGGCCGGATAGGAGCCTGGTCGGCAGATGTTCTGCTGACGCTGTTTGGTTTTCTGGCCTGGATAATTCCGGCCTTTTTGTTGCTCCAGTCGGCCAAAGTCTTTCGTCATCGTCATGAGGCTGTTATCTGGCATCCGCGTCTGTTGCTGGTGCGCTTTATCGCTTTTATTATCACCGTCGCTTCTGGTTCGGCCCTGGCCTCACTCCACTACCACGGACTTAATCAGCAATTTCCGGCCAATTCTGGTGGCATTATCGGTGAGCTGGTTCTTCAGCACTTTCTGCCGGCATTTAACGTCACTGGCAGTACGCTGTTATTAATGGCGATGTTTCTGCTCGGTTTTACTCTTTACACCGATCTGTCCTGGTTCAGGTTGATGGACTGGGTGGGTGAGTGGAGTCTCTGTTTGGCCAGGCGCGCCAGAATACAGGCACATCAACTGATTCAGTCGGTGCAGGTGCGATTGGCGGTCCGAAAAGCCCGGCAGAGTGTTATCTCCCGGTCAGAGAAAAAAGCAGAGCCGCTATTCGGGCCCGGACAAGAGGAAGATGAGGCTGTTCCATCAAGACCTGCAGCTGTGTCGCAAGAGCAGCCAAAAGCACCGGTAGAACCACCGCGTAAAACGCCAGCGGTCACCTCTGCACCGGTCAAAAGGGCGCCTTTTGTCGCTGATCCATCAGTCACTGGTCGTCTGCCGACCGCCTCTTTGCTCGACGAGGCACGACCTTCGGGCAAGGCGATGACGCAAGAATCACTTGATGCCATGTCCCGTTTGCTGGAGTTGAAGTTAAAAGACTTTGGCGTAGAAGTGAGCGTTGTGGAAGTGCATCCCGGGCCGGTCATTACCCGTTTTGAGATTGAACCGGCACCGGGTACCAAGGCGAGCAAAATCACCAACCTGGCCAGCGACCTGGCTCGCTCGCTGGCCGTGGTCAGTGTGCGGGTGGTGGAAGTTAT
>JAQFVO010000081.1 GCA_027942505.1 Endozoicomonas sp.
GCTGACTGTTTTTGCCCGACAGGCGGGCTTTGCGCTTTTGCCGGCCTTTTTTTCTCGATGTTTCCCGCTGTGGTTCGAGCGGGCTCTCGTCGGACAACTGTTGCAAAATGGTATCAATATCGTAACGAGCCTTTGCTGATTCTTTCCCTGTTTCATGGGGTGAAGTGGCACTCTCCCACGCCCGGGCACTGATATCGCTCCAGTACTCGGCCAGCATATCATTGGTACCTACCCAGTAACCGGCGTATCGGGCGGCAACTTCTGAGGCCTTGCGCAATAAGGCGGCGTCGCAGTAATAGTTGTAGGCGCTGGTTAAGTGATTGGGAAAGACAGTGGCAACATCTTCATACAAGCGGGCCACTTTCGCGAATTTCAACCTTGATTTATGTTCCAGCAGAATCAACTCGGCGCGAAAGAAAACGATCAGGGGCAGGAATTTGGTGTTCCCCGCCCGGCAGGATTTTTCGTAGCAATTCAACTGATAGGACAGCGTCCTTCTTCCCTCAGTGATCGCCTGGGGCGAAAAGTGTTCCTGAATGTCAACCACCAGCTGGAAGAACTGGAAAACAATGTATCTTACATGGGCATAGTTGACGTGGTCGAAATGTCTGTAGCCTGCCAGCCAACGGTTGAATTTCTCAGCGTCTTTTTGCAAAAAAAACATGATGAAGGTGTGCATAACACTGCCCGGCACGCTGGCTGGCAGCTGTTTTTTCTGCTCATCAAGTTTGTCGGTCAAATCATCAGGAGCAAGCCTTGCATAATCGAGTGAGCTGAAGCTGATCGGGGAATAGAAAAGGTAGTTGCGTGTCTGAATAGTGATAATGGCGTACATGAATCTTATCCCCCGTTCAAAATTGGCCCCGCCATTTATCACCGGCAGGGCTTCAAGATAGTAAAAGCTTTTGAGCGACATCAGGTCAAACGTGGATAAACAATCACGATCAAATCCGGCAAATCGTCCCATTATTGTTTTTTCATTCAAGATCATCAGCAATTGATTTGTATCGTTATCCGAAACTGGTTTGCCGTGCAGAATATCTTTAACAACTTTCAATAAAATCCAGCTTTCCAGGTAGAGGCACACTGTTTTCCCGGCATAGTCGTGCAGAGACACCAATTGTTTTCTGGTTTTTTCCCGGTCATGATTGACTTGCCAGTCGTATATTGCCCGGTTTAACAGGTGTTTGATTTTGATGATGCGAATGGCTTCAGGGTCATTGCTGTATTGATTCAGACACGCTTTATAGGAGTCCTCAAGTCTGGGCATGATGGTGGGGTCGAGCTGGATATACTCGTCCATGGGAATATCCAGCAGTTCGTCCACCAATTCTTCAAAGCTGAGCGGCTGATTGTCTGTGCTGATACAGTGTTTACAGTGGTTCTCACTGGCAGCTGCTACTGAAGTCGCAGTTCTTAATTCAATGGCCCGCTCTGGTGGCT
>JAQFVO010000100.1 GCA_027942505.1 Endozoicomonas sp.
GGTCTTCGTTCCAGTATCGTCAAATCCATCAAGGATACGATACAGAGTATTATCCAGAAGCTCTAATTCGACGGGAGATAGCCTGCAATGATCGATGACAAACTTTTAAAAACACTTGCCGATATCGGCTTCATGGCCAGCGGCACCGGGCTGCCTAAACACGCTTTTGGCATTTTCAATGGTATTGAAGCGGCCCGACCAGACAGCCCGCTAAGCACCATCGGCTTTGCCCTGGAGTTTATGAATCGCAAGCGTCACCAGGAAGCGATTGAAATTCTGCACCGGGAAGGTCTGGCAAAGCATCCAGACGACCCGGCCATAAAAGCGTTTTTGGGCATGGCCCTGATGTTTGAAGGCCGCAACAAGGAGAGTGAAGACTTTCTCAAGCCTTTACTTGATGTCTCTGACGTGGAACCCGCCGTTATGGCTAAAGAACTACTGGCCAATATTCACAGCCAGTAACCTCAACCCGGAAGCCTTTCTCACAAGGCTTCCGGAAATCCCCTTCCCGGTCTTACCTGTTCCAGTAACCACTGTTTCACCACTGCCGTTAAAAATGCCAGATAGCGCTCAGCTTTGCCACTGTCGTTAGCCATAGTGGAGCTCAGTTCGATAGCCCGTTGCAGGGTATCAACGCTGAAGTAATCCGGACAAACGACTGACGATTCATCGCTGCTTGAGCCGATGCATACGATACTGTCTCCTAATACCCGGCGGAACTCAGCAACCTGCCCTGACAATAACTCATGCGCCAACTCACCGGACAACCGGGCAGCAGGCTCAAACCATTGCGCCTCGATCCAGCGTTGAATCTCCTCTTCTGACTGGCACAGCCGGGTGGTCAATCTGGCAAAATAGCTTTTGCGACGCGCCCTGGAGAAAGACTGGAAGCCGTGGAAGGTCCATAAATCACTGTAGTATTGCCAGAAGGCATCCCGATCATAGCGTTGTAAGTGGCAGACAGATAATCCCCGACAACGTTGCAACAGCCTCGCCCACTCCTGATGATGGGCCATCACTGCCCGAAACACTGAGTCAACCCCCTTCTCCACGGCACCGGCATACTGGCTACATAACAGTGGGCGATTCCCGGACAAACTGTTCTGCTTGCCAACACAAATCAGGTTATTGCGCACCGGGCAGTCTTCTGCCGGAGATAACTGTACCAGCTCACCGTTGTGCAATTGGAACCGGCACTGGCGAAAGTGAGCAAAGTGGAAGGATTCGAAAACTGTAGCCAGACCTGTTTTCTGAAAACTGTTGCCAGGGCTGAGAAATGCCTGCTGAGGATCGTTTAACTCAGCTTCAAACGCCCTGATTACACCAGAGCTGAAGGCGTTTTTAACATCAATCAGATAAGGAATGCCAGCTTTTGACATCACATTGCGGTTATGGACGTCTCCAAGCCCCAACAAGATGGCAAGACCGGCAATAACACCCAGCCTCTGGTAGTAAACTTCAGCCTGTTGTTCATCGAGACAGTCATTGTCAATACCACCTACAAACTGACAGTAGCCGTATGCACCTGAACGAGGCAATATGCGGAGGGTGGCCAGACCCGGCTGCCCTTTCAACCATCCATTCAGGCTGCCAGCAATATTGCTGTGATCGTCGGTGTGACCGATGATCTGTTGCTCCACCCTGAGATCACGGTTTTTGTAGACCAGTTTCTCATCGTTATCGCCGGTGATAGTAGCAATCATTGAAGAGGAAATGGTTAAGGGAAAATCAATGCGCTTGATAACACTTACTGGTTTTTGCCAACAGCTGGCAAAAAGCTTGTTGATGTCGCTTATATCGCGATCAAAGCGCCTGAGTAGCTCTTTCATAGCTTTTAAGGCACGGATAACTTGCAGGCGATTGAGACGATACCAAAGCGGATATTTGTCACTGAGAAAAGATAAACCACCCTGCTCTATCACATTATCAAGAATCTCGGCGTACTGTCGTGCTTGCCTCAACTCACCAAGCCAGCCAAGGGCCTGAAGCAGCTGCTCATCGAGTTTTGCCGCAAAAAAAGCCAGCAGACTGCCCCTTAGCTCTGAGTTTTCTGGCTGTTGATGGACATTGAGCAACTGTTGATCAAGCCAGTAAAGCAATGGTTCAAACAGTCTGAAACGGCGGGGTTCAGGGCACTCAAGCCGGGCCATAATCTCTGCTGGCAGGCGTTGCTCCTCTGGCCACCAGCGGTGCTGATTGCCCGCTGTCAATGGCTCATCAGCCTGGGCTAACAACTGATATTTACACATCCAGGCTATGTGCAAAATCAACGACGGATCATCGGGAAACACGGTTTTCAAGTTGGCCACAGTGGAACCTGACAGGGCGTGGCGAGCAATCTCATCAATTAACTCTGGCTTTAATAAACCATCCATCTGCGCATAGTGATAAACCTTCTCCGCCCCTAAGAAGACCCGTATCCCCCGATCGGTGGTGGCAAACCTGGTACTGTCTGCTAATTCCTGTGACGGGAAGTGTTGAAATACCTGGTGATAAGGCAGCCCCACCGGTCGCTTCTGTAATCCTGTGCGTTGGCCCACGTCTTTTGCCAGTTTGCTCACCAGCTGATGGTACTGGTCAATAACTGACTCCCATCGATAAGATGCAAAAACCCTCTGCCTGTTGCGCTCACCAATTTCTGAACGCAGCTCTGGATTGCCAATCAGTCGCGCCACTGTTTGCGCACACTGGTCTACATCAACTGCCGTGCCCTGGGCCAGCAATAGATGGGCGTGATCACTCAACACAGTGCCCACAGGACGCGCCAGATGATCCATATCCGCTGTCATGGTATTAATCAGACAATCGTCTGCCAGCAACTCATCTCGACCACCCCAGTCGGACGTCACCACTGCCTTACCGTTGGCCATTGCCGTCAGCAAAAGCGCATCCGAACCATGGTGAATATTCTCTGGTAGCGTAAGAACCAGGTCACAGGCCGCCAGCCATTGCGACATAGACTCGTCATCGACATCCAGCTCAAAGCGGATCGTGCTTTCAAGATTCAACTCATAGATTTGTTTGAGCAACAACTGCACTGCCGGGCTACTGGCGTCACCTGCCCCGGCGATGACCCATTGAATAGTGCGCAGCCCGTAACCTTCCACCAGATCGTTGATCACCAGTAGCAATGGCTGCAGATCCATGCTGCTGACGGGCGAAATATCCCCGGGAGTCAGGATGACCAGCCGGTCTGGCTTAATGCCCAAAGCGCCCTGAACCTGCTTGGTATCGTGACTAATGGACTCATCAACCTCAACACCGGTCGGCAGGGTGACCACCAGCGCCTTAAAAGAGACTGCGACGCCTGCATGATCAAAAATACTGGCACTGGCCGCTGACAACAGACGCATCATAACCTTCTGCTGCGCCTGACTGTTGCATAACAGCGCATCACAACGTTGCAGCGGTGACAACAACAGGTTCCGGGAGTGTGTTAATGTTGCATCGGCGCTTAACGAGCTGGCGTGGCCAGTAATGGGAAACGCTTTGCTACAACAGGAATCTCTCAGTGCTGCCAGGTGACCGATCCATGGATCAACCTGATGAAACACTTGATAGGCAACCTCATGGAAGTATTTACTCAATTCATGAGCGGGCAAGAAAAGAATGGTTTTGTCGCTGCCGTAGTGCAGACAATAACTTGCCCACTCAGACTTGAGTGACGCTAACTCAGTCAGAGGGGCAAACAGGTGAATCTCGTTAAAGCGACTATAACGAATGATGGCTCGTAAAAAGCCATCATCGAAGACTTGTTGATTACCGGAAGAGGCAGCCAGTAAGCAGCCAAATACCGAGGAAGAGCTTAACTGCTGCTTTTGCACAGGCATACCATGACTCTCTGATCATTGACATACCTTGTCTATCGACTGTCAGGGCATCATCATCATGCCAGGATGGGCTGGTGCACTGCTTTGTTCGACCCACTGTAAATAGAATTCATGGTAATTGCCGATGGTGGCAATCAACTCTTCGATACCACCGACCGTCAGGCCATTCATGGACGCATAGCTGTATATGGCCAGGGTCTGCTGGTCTGGATCAATGCACAGTGAAATTCGTTCGTTGGCCAACAGTGCCAGGTTTTTCTCCAGCAGCCGGAGCAAGAGTTCTTCACGCGAGCGACTATCATTGGGCAGTCGGGCAAAATCGCAGTAAATACAAAACTGCCCGTTGGCCTGCAGGCAGGTAACTCCAATCTGGTCGTCTATCATCAACTGACAGCTGTTATCGCCGAAGTCGAGAGAGCCAAGCTGATGTCGAGCAGCATAAGCATTCATCAGATTTTCAAAATTCATAGCATCCATGCCCCTGGTCAATTAAAGGTAACAGGCTTCCCTGCCTCTGTTTAAGAATAGTGGAACGAGATTAACCGGCCACTGCCTGCCGACGAGCTCTGCCCGACAGTACTCGCATGACGATAATCAAACCCACAAATGCCACCAGTGCGGCAGCAAATCCACCACTGACCGACTGAGTAATCCCCATTGCCAGGTA
>JAQFVO010000140.1 GCA_027942505.1 Endozoicomonas sp.
CTCTCCAGTGGGGGCGGCGAAAAAAGCATAAAAGCCTTGAACCACGAAGAACACGAAGGCCACTAAGGAAAAGAAAATCTCTTCTTTGTGCCCTTTGTGGCTCCCTTCTTTTCAGGGCCTGTTGCGACCACCTCTATAGAGGCTGAGAACAAATGCAGGCATAATCAAACGAGTTACTATAAATAAAAGGCTTTGGAGTGATCCATGGAAAGAGCATTTTTAATGGTAAACCTTCGTCGTATTCACAGCCATCTACTGTCAACTATGCTGGTTGCCGTGCTACTGGCTTCACCGTTGGCAACGGCGGCACCCGAAAGTGAATACTGGGCCTTTTGGGATAAGAACAACCCTGCCTCCGAGGTGGTCGTTGATCACGGCCCGTGGCAGGCTATTCTGGACGAATATCTTGTTTTCCGCCCTGAAGGCAATCGCTTTCGTTACCGCTACGTCAGCGCTGCGGACCGCGCAAGCCTCGAAGACTATCTGGAGAGCTTAACGTCCCGGGACCCCCGCGAACTCACCAAGGCTGAGCAAAAAGCCTACTGGATCAACCTCTACAACGCCTTGACGGTGAACTTGATTCTGTCTGAATACCCGGTTGAGTCCATTACTGATATCGGCCCATGGTATCAGTTTGGTCCGTGGAACATGACGATTACCAGCGTAGCCGGAGAAGAGCTGACCCTGAACGACATTGAGCATCGGATTCTTCGGCCACTATGGCGGGATGAACGTATTCACTACGCCGTCAATTGCGCCAGTATTGGCTGCCCGGACCTTGCTCAGGATGCCTTTACGGCCGAGAACACCGAGCCCATGCTGGATGAGCTTGCCATGCTCTTTGTGCAGCAGGAAAAGGGGGTAAGCCTGGCCGGTGGTCGTCTGACCGTGTCCCGGATTTATGAGTGGTACCAGGGGGACTTCACCAGTCAGGGAGGCAAAGGGGTGATCAGGTACTTACGCTATATTGCACCGCCTGCGCTGGCCAGAAAGCTCAGCCGATACAGTGGGTCGATTGAGTATCAGTACAACTGGGCGTTGAACGAAGTGGAGTAGTGGTGTTCACGGCCGATTACATCGACATTGCTTCAATTATGCAGGGTGCATTGGCTTGATCCAGTTTCTGAAACATCAGCCCGTTAACACCGCCAGGGAAGGTGCCTCACATGAACAGATATATAGTCCTGACGGTTCTGCTCTTATTCAGTGCTGTTACCCGGGCAGCTCCTTCGCCGGATTACTGGTCATACTGGGATAAAGCCGATGAGAGTAGTGAGGTGGTGGTAGACCACCTATTGTGGCAGGGTTTTCTCGACAGTTACGTCAAACCCTCGGCAAGCACCGGCATGTACATGGTGGAATACGGGCGCGTAAAACGGGCTGATAAACAGGCACTCGATGCCTATCTTCAGCAGCTGGCCGAACTCGATCCACGCCAGCTGTCCCGCGATGAGCAGCTGGCTTACTGGGTTAATCTTTATAATGCCCTGACCGTTGATCTGATTCTGGATTATTACCCTGTTAAGTCCATTACCCGCCTGGGCAAAGGCTGGTTTCGTATGGGGCCCTGGCGCGATGAGTTGATTACCATCGCTGGTCAAACCATCTCTTTGCACGATATTGAGCACCGCATCCTGCGTCCCATCTGGAAAAATCCGAGGATTCACTACGCGTTGAACTGTGCCAGCATCGGCTGTCCCGATCTGTTGCCGGACGTGTTCCGGGGCAAAAGCGTACATGAGCAACTTAAGGTGGCGGCCAGACGCTTTATCAACCAGGAAAAGGGGGCAGTATTGATTGATGGCCGACTGGTGTTGTCCAGTATCTTTGACTGGTATGAAGACGATTTTGTTGATGAAGAGGGTGTTCTGGAGGAGCTGAAGGTATTTGCCCGGGATGACCTGAAACAACAGCTGGAAAACTTCAATGGCCGGATCAGTTATCGCTATAACTGGAAACTCAACGAATACCAGCTCGAATAGCTGACGCTGCCCCGATGGGGCAACGTAGAATACAGGGCTGCTAATGCAGTCTTTTTGCTATCAGGGTTCAAAATTAATAATCTGAACCCCATTTTCCCGTTCCACCATGGTCATGTTGCCTGAGAAAATAGTCTGATTGTCAGCGTGCTCGTACTCTTTGCGCTCACCACTTCGGTCCAGCTGCAACGTGGTAAAGTTAAACAACTCTGTATCAGCCATTTGTGAAGGCGCTATGTTTTGTATCGCGGTGAAAATGGATTCGATACGGCTGGGGTGCTTTCTCTCCCACTCCGACAGCATGGCCTTAATATTCTGCCGCTGCAGGTTTTCCTGAGAGCCACACAGATTGCACGGGATGATGGGAAACGCCATCTGCTCGCTGAAGCGATTGATATCCTTTTCACGACAATATGCCAACGGGCGAATGACGATGTTACGGCCATCGTCTGAGCGTAACTTAGGCGGCATGGCAGAGAGCCTGGAGCCGTAAAACATATTCAGAAACAAAGTTTCGACAATATCGTCTTTATGATGGCCAAGGGCGATCTTGGTGGCGCCGATATCTTCGGCAAAGGCGTACAGAGTCCCCCTGCGCAGTCGCGAGCAGAGACCACAGGTGGTTTTGCCTTCGGGAATTTTTTCCTTGACTACGGAGTAGGTGTCCCGGTTAATAATGTGGTAGGGCACGCCAAGTGTATCCAGGTATTCCGGCAGGATATGTTCAGGAAAACCAGGCTGCTTCTGATCCAGGTTGACGGCCACCAGCTCGAACTCGATCGGTGCACTTTTTTGCAGGCTCAGCAGAATACTGAGCATTGTATAGCTGTCTTTGCCCCCGGACAGACAGACCATAACCCGGTCGCCATCTTCAATCATATTGAAGTCGCTAATGGCTTGTCCGGTCAGGCGCCTGAGTTTTTTCTGGAGTTTATTGAAGCTGTATTTTTCTGAACCTGTCAGGTTAATGCTGGTCATAGGGCCGTATTAGTTGTCATGGTAAATCCGCTGATTATAGCTGGCGGTTATAACTCAACCAAGTCAGTGCTTTACGCCGAATTCCTTGGTGGGCGCAGAGGTTCCATTGTGGGATAGCGGTGTTTCTTTGTCGATTATGCGTAGAGAATATTACCTTGGCAGCGGCAATGATCTACTATTCGGTGGCGGAATTTCTGAAAAACAATAAAGCCAAGGTTCTCCGGTATTTTGTGCAGGGGTAGCAAGATGACAAATCATGATAAATTGCAGAAATGGTTGCTGGCACGCAGGGATGAGCTGAATACCCGTCTGGGAAAAATAAAACAGGACGCTTCCCGGAAAAACAGTGCCGACTGGTCCGAGCAGGCCCAGGAACGCGAGAACGATGAGGTCATTGATGCGCTCGGCAATGAGGCTGTGCTTGAGTTGCGCAAAATTAATCGGGCCCTTGATCGTATGAGTGAAGGGGACTACGGCTTCTGTTTAAGTTGCGGCAAGGAGATTCCGGAGCAGCGCCTGGAGGTGATGCCCTATGCCGATCTGTGTGTTAAATGCGCCCAGGCCCGCGAGTAACGTGGTGGCAGCTGTCCTCTCAGGCGTGCCTGGCAGTTGGGATGTTGCCTGGCAGATTGAAGTAGTCTGACTCTTCCCGTGAGCTGCCTGACTCGATGATTAACGTCTGGTAACTTTTGCGAAAACTGTCAATGGTACCGGGATTTCGGCTGTGGAAGTGCTTTTGCCACAGCCGCCCCATGCCGGTGACGTCGTCCCTGTCAATTCCCCCTACATCCACTCCGGAGCGCTGAAAAATCAGCCAGGCGATGGCCGTGGCATAAGCCAGGTTGGTGGCCAGTTCGTGGTGTGGGTGGCTGAGAAACTCTCGCTGGCTGGCTAACCCCCGCACTTTACTGGCAAGGTCTGATTTATCGGCAAGAAAGTTATCCCATATGTTTCGGTGCATTCGTGGTGAGATCTGGTAGATGCCCAGGGCCTGGTGGTGGGCCAGCTTCAAATGGAAGCCCAACCCCGACTCTCTGGCAGCGGTACCAAGCAGCAGGTTTTCGCTGGTGGGGTTCCACACGCCCAGGTGTTTCAGAACAGGGCGGATAACGTAGTGCCTCAGTTCCTTGACGCAGATGCCCATGAGAAAAGTCCTTTTTCCGGGGAGGGCAGGCGAATCATCACTTCGCCTGCCAGAGAATCTCTCAGGCTGTTGCCACAGAGAACCTAAAGAGGGATATCGTATTATCTGCAAAAATCTGAACCGGCTAACTACTCACCGGCAAAGCTGCACAGGGCAAACGTGGCAACGCCAGCCGCATTGAGACGATCGGCACCCTTGAGGTCAGGAAGGTTGATAATGGCCGCTGCTTCCAGAGTGCTGGCGCCGGCCTGACGAATCAACTGGTCAGCCGCAAGCAGTGTGCCTCCGGTGGCGATCAGGTCATCCACCACCAGCACCTTGTCGCCCGGGCGCACGGAGTCCGCATGCACTTCCAGCTCGGCCTGGCCATATTCCAGGTCATAGGCAACACAGAGTGTCTGGCCAGGCAGTTTGCCCTTCTTGCGAAACAGCACCAGGGGCTTTTCCAGGACATAAGACAGGGTTGAACCAATCAGGAACCCCCGGGCATCAAGCGCACCGATACGGTCAAACGTCATCTTGCTGTAGCGCCGGACAAAAACGTCGACTGTCTTTTTCCACGCCTGCGGATTTTCAAACAGTGTGGTGATGTCGCGAAACTGAATACCCGGATGGGGCCAGTCGGGAATGGTTCTGATCTGAGCGCGCAGATACTCCTCCATTGAGGAGCTTTCATCGGTAGGTGTTAAAGAGAGCATGCAGTTGGCAATCGACAAAGTAATAAAAAAAGCTACCCCTAAAGGTAGCCTTTGAGCGGCATAAAGTCAGGCGCTGGTGACAAGAATCTGGTTCGGGTCCAGTGTTTTACCACCGGCAAGGGCACACAGTTCAACAGAGTTACGGATTTCTACCTCTTTGCCCACAGCCGAGATCAGGCCGTTTTTCTGGAACCGGGTAAATACACGACTCACCGTTTCTACCGCCAGGCCCAGATAGTTACCCATTTCATTGCGGGACATGGACAGACGAAACGACTGGGAAGAAAACCCCCGGCGACGAAAGCGGCTGGCCAGGTTGATCAGGAACGTGGCAATACGTTCATCGGCGTTCTTCTTCGACAACAGCATCATCATCTGCTGGTCTTCGCGGATCCGTTTGCTCATCAGACGCATCAGGTGCCGACGCAGCTCCGGAAACTGGTCAGAGAGCATCTCCAGCAGTTCAAAGGGGATTTCGCAGATCATGGTGGTTTCCATGGCCTGGGCTGACACCGGATACGTGTCGGTATCCATACCGCTCAGGCCGAGGATTTCACTGGGCAGGTAAAAACCCGTGATCTGTTCTTCGCCCTCATTGGTCGCAGTGTAGGTCTTGATAGCCCCGGAACGAACAGCGAAAACGCTGCTGAACTGGTCGCCTTCCAGGAACAGGTGCTCGCCTTTTTTCAAAGGACGCCCACGCTTGATGATATTGTCCAGCTGGTCAATATCCTTGATGCTCAGTGCCAGTGGCAGGCACAGAGAGCTGAGGCTGCAGTCTCTGCAGGCCACGTGGCTCGGCTGTCGGGCGTTGGGCTTTGACGTCATTGAGATGCCTCAAAGTCGTATTGGCAAAAGTCGATACTGTTTCATGGAAGGCGCAAGTTTATGTGGCGTGTTACCAGGTATAAAACTGGCAGACACAGTCCAACTACGCTGATGAAGCGGCTCGATGCTAAAGAAGACAGCACCATAAACTGTGACAGTTCCGTTGAGATATCAGCCATCTATTGTGTCGTCTGTCCAGACCGGGGTGAGTGTTGCGACCTGCCCACCTGCGGTTCTGTCTTAATCCAAAAAAATTCACGTTATATTGTCGTGGATCACTGGACTGAATTATCAATCGTGATACCTGACTGACTTGGCGAATTTTGCACTTAAGTTTCTAGTAAATCAATAGAGTTGCTATTGTTCTGCTTTCACCACGGCCAGAGCGTCAGCAGGCGACAATGTCTGTGGCAAAAATCGTACAGGCGCGAGGCCTGCGGTAAAAAGGTGCACGACCCGCATAAGACGGTGGGCAAGTTCTGTGTGGCTGTTAATCCGGCAGAATCCTGGCTGCATCGCCCGCCGCAGTCGGTTCAGGTGCAACGTCTGGTGACTGCTGCGTTTCGCACACTATCCCTTGTTCTGTTGGTCATCCTCGTCGGGAAATACCAGGCCGTCTTCGCGGGTCACCACATCAACGTCAATGTAGGCTCCGGAAGTGCCGGGCGTGCCGCCTACGCTGTGAGGTCTGATTTTAAAACCACCCATTACGTCCTCGTAGGTCTTGCCAAGGGTCAGTGCTGCATCGGCAAAGTCTTCGCCCCACCAGAACGGGTATGTGGAACTTTTAGAATTAGGTGTCATATCCAGCATATAAGCGGCCTGGTCCCAGATATAGCGGTCATCCCGACCCTTGCGGGGACTTTGGATATTGATTAAAACCCCTTGTCGGGTATCTTCTGCAAAGGGGCCTGTGGTTCGATACTCAACCCAGTAATCGTGATTTTGATCACCGGTCCGGAGTCGGATACCCATGGGGCCGTCTGGCTTTTCCCCTTGGTCAAAGGCGTAAATACGATACCTTCCAGAAGCATTGACCCTGGGTACATCCGTGTCTGGGTCAATCCAGCCAAAAAAACTTTTATAGAGCAAATTCATTTCGCCGACCGTTGAACGCGGCCACCCGGCGCCCATCAGGCTGAATACATTGCCGTATTCTTTGACCAGAAAATGGTTCGGGTCAGCCACTTTGGAGCCGCTTTCGACGGCCTGGGCATGGGGTAATCCCATGGCGTGTCCCATAAAATGAGCCAACCGCCCCGGGCTTTCTTTACCGTAGAGCGTCATGATTGAACGGTGACCTGTCGACGAATGGTCGCTGATTTGCGGATATAGCAAACACGCCAGCTTGTTGCCCCGGGGTGGGTCGATTCCTGACTCTTGCACTATGTCCTGAGACCGCTCCTGCCACTGTCGGTGGTTGGCACGTGTGTAAGTTTTGGACGATTCCGGGAGGCGTACAGCCATGGCTTCCCAGGAGACAGAAAATTGATCGTACGACTGGTGTTTAAAATATTCTGCAACTTCCTTGAGGTTCTGCTCGAGGTCAGGCCGGTTTGGTTCTTCATCGGCAAAACTCATAACATAAACTTGCAGATGAGCCGACTTAAACGGATAGCCGCGTGTACGATTGTCCAGGGCGTCAGTAAAGCCATCACGAATCGGCTGTCGACAGGCACCGGTATCATAATCAACGACCATGGTTGCGCGCTGTCGGAATCCTCTTACTCCCATCATGATGGTCTTGGTATCAGGATTTTTTAAGACAACACACTCATAATTGCCGGGCTTGTCTGATGTAGGTCGACCATTTATATCAAAAAAATCTGATTTTTGTACATACAGACTTAAATCGCCACGGCCATAATTTGTGGTAATGGCAATACTTTTATGGCGACCGGGTTTATTAAATACCCGGTAGTACTTCACATCACAGTTGTTAGCCCCATCATGCAAACACAACTCTTCACCGGGTACCACGGTAAGCTCTCTGCCCGGACCAAGTCTGATGGGGTTTTTGCTTAAACAGGCATCTCTCAGCGGCAAATCTGAATAGTTACTATGGTTTGCCGAACTGGCCAGAAAAGTAAATTCGATGGGTTTGGTCGTCTTTGCGGGCAGACTCTGGCCGTGGATTGCAGCTCCCGA
>JAQFVO010000200.1 GCA_027942505.1 Endozoicomonas sp.
GTGATCAATCACAGCTGGCTGGGGGCACAGATTGAGCAGGCCCTGGGTGACGGTAGCGAGTGGGGAGTAACCATTCATTACTCACCAGAAACAGAACCTCTCGAGACCGGCGGTGGCATACTCAAAGCCCTGCCGCTGCTTGGTGATGACAATGCTCCGTTTCTGGTGCTCAATGGCGATGTTTACTCCGATATCGATCTTGCCGCGCTGCACCTGCCGGAAGGTATGCTTGCCCACCTGGTACTGGTGGACAACCCGGACTTTCATCCTGAAGGGGATTTCTGCCTGGAAGCAGCGCAAGTACTGACCAGGGATGCGG
Organism: Endozoicomonas sp.; assembly: GCA_027942505.1. GTDB lineage: Bacteria > Pseudomonadota > Gammaproteobacteria > Pseudomonadales > Endozoicomonadaceae > Endozoicomonas. Next base: position 320 of record JAQFVO010000200.1, read on the forward strand.
GACAGAGCGGGTTGACGTTTAGTGGTGTCAGCGTACTGTCACCGCACTTGTTTGCCGGGCGTCAGACCGGCGAGGCCTTTGCCCTGGCGCCACTACTGATCGATGCCATGGCCAGGGGCAAGGTGAGTGGCCAATATCATAGCGGCCTTTGGACAGACGTTGGATCCCTTGAACGGCTGCAGGCGCTGGAGGGCTACTTGCAGAAGTAGGCTCATTACAATCTTCAAAAACAGAGCAGGAACATGACTGCAATAGTAATTGGTGCACTGGTTGGTCTCATGTCTGGTGGTCTCTTTGGTGCCATACTCGGGGCAATTGCTGGCTCCTGGATCGACAGACATTTTATCAGTGGCTCAGTGAATAGCTTTGCCACGTCGTCCGCAAAACGAGAGCGCGCCCAGACCGCCTTTTTTCAGGCCACGTTTCTAGTCATGGGGCGGATAGCCAAGGCCGACGGTCGGGTTAGCGAGTATGAAATCGATAATGCCCGCAATATTATGGCCAGCCTGCGCCTGTCAAAGGCGCAGCGCCGAGTGGCTATGGAACTGTTTAACGAGGGAAAAAAACCATCTTCGGATATTGAAGGTGCACTGCGACGATTTCACCAGATCGCCGGGGCCAGCCAGCTGATCCCTATGTTTCTGGAAATCCAGTTGTCAGCCGCATACGCTGACGGCGGCCTCAGCGCCGCCGAACTGGCGGTGTTCAAGCAGGTTTGCGCCATTCTCGGGGTGGGTAGTTTCACCTTTGAGCGGATTCACAAACGGTTTGTCGCCCAGAGAGAGTACTACCAGGGAAGCCACTACTCAGGCCCGACGTCCAGCGGCATGGACCAGCAAAAAGCCTACGACGTTCTCGGTGTATCACCATCAGCGTCTGACAGTGAAGTGAAAAAAGCCTATCGCAAACTGATGAGCGAACACCATCCGGACAAACTGGTTGCCAAAGGACTGCCCGAGGAGATGATGTCCGTGGCCAAAGAGAAAACTCAGGAGATACAGGCCGCCTATGATCAGATTCGCGCCGCCAGGAAGCAGCAGTCCTGAAGCTACCCGCCTATCTGGGCAAGGTTCTGCGTGCCACCGGCCCACCCTTGCCCGAGAAAGTGACCGTCCTCTTTGTGCACTAAGGCGGAACGTATTGTGGCCACCAGCTCACCATACTGGTCGTCACTTTGCAGCAAACCTCTCAGATCGATGCCCGACTCGGCAAACAGACACAACTGCAACTGCCCGAGACTGGTGACCCGTAAGCGGTTACAGTCGTTACAGAAATCGCGGCTGTAGGGCATAATCAGGCCAACCGTGCCAACATAGTCGCTGTGACAGTACTCCAGGGCCGGGCCCGCATCCACCTGGCGCACCTTGCGCACCCAGCCACGCTCAAGCAGCAGCGTCTGAATGGTTTTGCCAGAAACATGGTGCTGCTGGAAAAAGGCCTGGTTAGTCCCCGTCTGCATCAGCTCAATAAAGCGAATAGAGACAGGGTGATGTTGAATCCACGTCAGGAAAGCATCCAGCTCGGTGTCGTTCCAGCCTTTCATGGCAACCGCATTCACCTTGATGGCTGACAGACCACCAGCAAAGGCCCGCTCAATACCGGCCATGACTTCACGCAGACGGTTATGGCCGGTAATCAACTCAAAGGCGCGCGGGTCAAGACTGTCGACGCTGACATTGATGGCATCAATACCCGCTGCCAGCCAGCCGTCAACACGCTGATCCATTTTGTAGCCATTCGTTGTCATGGCCAGCTTCCTGATGCCCGGCACCTGTTTTATGGTGCGGACAATCCCGGTAAAGTCCTGCCGTAAGGTTGGCTCGCCACCGGTCAGGCGAACTTTTTGTACACCAAGCGCAGCAAAGGCGGTGATCAGACGACGTATTTCGTCAATCGTTAACGCTTCGTGGTGATGATGGTCAAGACAACCTTCGGGCAAACAGTAATTACAGCGAAAGTTACACAGGTCGGTAATCGACAGGCGCAAGTATGGATAGCTACGCCCCTGAGCGTCCTGAAGCCCAGGCAAAGCAGAAACAGAAGAATGCATAGAACACCTTTCCAATGGCGGGAGGGTAGCAGAATTTCTTCCACAGCCCGGGCAGACAGGCGGCACTATCCTTTATACGACTATAAACATCTACCGGCTGAAAAAACTGCCGGACAACCCAGATCTTACCCGTGGGCAGTGCTGCTGCGACATGCGCGGATGGATTATCGCCGTTTGGATTGACACTTCCTGAATGCGGCTGTCAGCCCATGGGGAGCCGATATCAACATAATCGACAAAAAAAACCTTTAGGGACTGAAGCTCGGCGCTCGCTGGTTAATCACTTGATGAAAATAATGGCTGGCCATCCTACCTGTTTATGCTGCAAAAAACCATGAATGCTTTTACTGATTCATCCGCTGCCATGAGGGATGATTTTGTTAACAAATCTGCTATCGTCCCATCTCCCACAGACACCAATGCCCTCTACCATGAATACCCCAAAAATCAGCACCACCACTGCGGTACTCGGCATTGCGGCTTTTAGCGGCACCGGTAAAACCACGCTTATTGAACAGTTGTTGCCACTGCTGACCCGCCGTGGCTTGCGCACTGGCCTGATTAAAGCGTCCCACCACTGCATAGAACCAGACCCGCCGGGCAAAGACAGTTATCGTTTACGACGTGCCGGGGCCAGCCAGTTGGTATTAAGCACTCCTGGTCGTTCAATTTGTTATACCGAGTACCCCTCCAATCACGAGCGTAAGTTACACGAGCAGTTACAATTGCTTAACCAGACGGTTCTTGACCTGGTTCTGGTGGAGGGATTTCGTGATGCTCCCATCAACAAGATCGAACTGCACCGCAAAAGCTACCCAAAACCCTTTCTGTTTAACAACGACTGCCATGTGATTGCCATGGCCTGGGACGGGAACCCGGGCATCGAGCTGCCGGCGCACCTGAGCGAACTGGATATCAATAATCCCGGGCAGATCGTCGATTGGATTATCAGGTGGATGAACAGCCAGTGAGAAGTAATGACCCAACTCCACCCAAACACCTCAGGCAATGGATGGAGAGTTTCGTTAGTCAAAGGTGAATGTATCGTGCCACTGCAGATTCCCATGCTGGTCGTACATTTGTTCAGTAACAGTCGTACCGGAAAAATTCAGCAACCCGTAGCCATTGAGAATGCGCAGCTCCTGCTCCCTGTCGGGGTCGGGATAAGGTGTATCACTGTAAAAGTCTACTTCCGGTACTAAAGAACCATCGGATTGATACATCACCGAAGCCCGCCCAACCGGAATAGCCCCATGCCCCCAGCAACGGGCCACTGTGTTACCCGCAGCGGACTTGTTGGAGTAGGCCGCCCCCTGGTGAATATGGGCCCAGATCCAGTAATCAGGCTCCCGGCCAAGGTACTGCTTTACCTGTCCCCAAAGTGGGTTGTTCTGCTGCGAACCATCCAGCGTCAACCCGTTGTGATGGGTAACCACCATAACCTTCTTGCCCAACTGCCCCATCTTCTGCAAAAACTCACCTTGAGCCTCGTTTAAGGCCCCTTTTAGAAAGAGGTCGCTGGTGTCATAACGGGCGGTATCCAGCCCGACAATAACCCAGTCCTGCAAAAGAATCCCGAACGTGGTGGCCTGCTGTTGTGCGTTAAATTTAGGTGAGTTGAGCGTGATGTAGCGCAAGCCATTTTCACCGTCGTACATGCCATGATTGGAGCCCAGGGCAAAGGAGTACTCAGTGCCGGGATTCCAGATGCTGGTGAAATTAAACGCCTCTTCGCCAGGACTTCCATCTATCGTCTCGCGAGTACCGGCGTAATACTCATCGCCCAGGTGAATGGTCAAATCGGCCGGGTGGTTCTGCATGGACACCATAACCTGCTGGGCTGGTGATGGATTGCTGCCATCATCCCAATAGCCGGTGCCCCAGTCACCAACCACCAGCACCGACATATCGCCGCGATCACTGAGATCAACGGTGACCGGATCAGCCACCGGAGCCAGAGTGATATGCCCCATCCGGTAACCGAGGTAGTAGGCCAGGCTGGTACTCCAGCCCGGATCCAGCTGGGCATACTTGGTGAAATTGTAAAGATTGCCGCCACTGTCCAACCTGCCTTCTATGGGAATATCAAACAACGACTGTTCACTGTTTTGCGCCTCATCCGTCACCGGAAGAAGGCGAACAAAATCATGCTTATCAATACCAGAAGCTGGCAGGTCGAGGCTCTGGCGCAGCCGAGCGGCCAGGGCATCATCATGATGGTTAAGGAAATACAGCAACAAACTGCCATCTTCCGGCGCTTCACTGTGCGGATCATCAAGCATTGCCAGCACTTCCTGTTCTCGCTCTGTCAGCTCAGCCCAAAACTGGCGAGCAGCCTGATACTGCTTATGTGATAATCCGTTGTCGTCTACCCAGTTAAGCAACTCATGAAGGTAATTGAGGTGCTCTTTGCGTACAGGCATACCATAAAAAAGATTGGCCGAACGCGTATTCGCCCTGGCTTCGGCCAAACACGACGCCTTGCCTTGCCCGGCCACCGATTGACTGCAACCAGGCAGAGAGTTATCAGAGGCAAACAAAGTAAACGGCAGTGAGCACGTTATAGATAAGACAGTTCTCTTAAATAAAGAAGACGGTATTGGTAAAAATCGGAGTAAAGAAGGCATAACTACACCTACTGCTTGAAGGAACAACAAGTGTAGGCACTCAGGAATTACTTTGTGCTTTAGTTTACGGCATAGTTCACCCGTTTTTTCCCGCCCAATGGTGCCGACAATGAATAACAGTTGTACAAGTGATGGATTGATAAGACTGGAGACAGCACTGGCAAGACTGTTTGATAACGTCAGGACAGTGAGCGAAACCGAACAAGTCAGTCTGGAAGCAAGCCTTGACCGGGTACTGGCTCAAGCGGTGGTTTCACCCATCAATGTTCCTGGCCACGATAATTCAGCAATGGACGGCTATGCGCTGGCACTGGCTGATCTGCAACAAAACGACACATTACCATTGGCCGGCCAGTCCCTGGCCGGGCACCCTTTTTCCGCCTCACTGCCACCCGGCCACTGTATTCGCATCATGACCGGCGCAACCATTCCCGACGTAGCCGACACAGTCATTATGCAGGAGCAGACGGAAATCACCGGTCAGGGAATACGCTTTGTGCAACACCCTGAGAAGCCTGGCAGTAACATTCGCAGCGCCGGTGAAGACATTGCCCAGGGCTCACAGGTGCTGGCAGGCAATCACAAAATATGCCCGCAGGATATTGGTTTGCTGGCTTCTGTCGGTGTTGCTACGGTCACCGTTTATCGTCGGCTGAAGGTCGCCGTTTTTTCCACTGGTGATGAGTTGAAGCTGCCTGGTGAGCCATTAAGTCACGGTGATATTTACGACAGTAATCGTTTTGTTATTAACGCCATGTTGAGCAAAATGGGTGTAGAGATCATCGACCTGGGCCGGATTCCCGATGACAAAGAAGCATTGCGTCAGGCTTTCTTAAGCGCTGATCAACAGGCAGATGCACTGATCAGCTCCGGCGGCGTGTCCGTGGGCGATGCAGACTACACCAAAGAGATTCTCGATGAGCTGGGCCAAACCAGCTTCTGGAAGCTGGCCATTAAACCGGGTAAACCGTTTGCCTTTGGCCGCTTGCCCAACAGCGCCTTTTTTGGTCTGCCGGGCAACCCCGTGTCTGCCACCGTGACCTTTCAACAGCTGGCAGCGCCGGCACTGCGCCACATGATGAACTTGCCGGCCAAAGCACCTGTTGAACTGATGCTGACCACTCAGACACGACTGAAAAAACGGCCGGGACGGCGGGACTTTCAGCGGGGAAAACTGGTTTACAGTGACCGTGGTGAGCTGCAGGTGCAGGCCGTCACCCACCAGGGTTCCGGTGTGCTCAGTTCCATGAGCCGGGCTGACTGTTATATCGTGCTGGCTGAAGAAGATGGAGATAAACAGGCAGGTGAACTGGTGAAAGTGCAGCTATTTGATCAGCTGTTGCAGTGAGTAGAACGGTGGCCAGGACCATCGCCCCCCCTGTCGCAAAAAACACACAAGCCTTGAACCACGAAGAACACGAAGGCCACTAAG
>JAQFVO010000213.1 GCA_027942505.1 Endozoicomonas sp.
ATCGCTGCGGTCCTGTGGCTGGTGCTGACCATCGGCAGAGATTTACTGAACAAGACCCGAAATACACGACATAAAAAAGGTTTTATAGCCAGCCTGAATAAGCTGACACCCTCTTACTATGGCATGCAGCTTGCCCACCTGGGTTTGGCCGTCGCCATTTTGGGGGCGCTGATGACCTCTGGTTACAGTGAGCAAAAAGATCTGCGGATGAGTCCGGGCGACTCGGCTGAGCTTGGTGGGTATGTGTTCCGTTTTGATGGCGTAGCCGATGAGCGGGGACCAAACTATGTTGCCAGTGCCGGTGTGATCAGCGTATTTGCCAACCAGAAGGAGGTTGCGGTGCTGAATCCGGAGAAGCGGATCTACGATGTACGGGGCATGCCCATGACCGAGGTGGGTATCGATTCTGGCCTGACTCGTGATCTGTATGTGGCTCTTGGTGAACCGTTGGAAAATAACAGCTGGGCAGTGCGTCTGCACGTAAAACCTTTTGTTCGTCTGATCTGGCTGGGCTCTGTTTTTATGGCGCTGGGCGGGCTACTGGCGGTATCCGATAAGCGTTACCGGGTTCGCCTGAAGAAAAAGCAGTCGGTTAACCCTGATGTCAAGGACGCCGTTGCGGGAGTTAAGGCATGAAACGATGGAAGCTGTTTTTGCCACTGGCCTTCTTCCTGGCCTTTTGCATTTTGCTCTATGTGGGGCTGTTCCTGGAGAATAAAACGGAACTGCCTTCGGCTTTACTGGATGATCCGGTGCCGGCGTTCAGCCTGCCCAGACTGAAGTATCCTGACCAGATGGTTACCGAGGAGGATCTGAAAGGGCAGGTGTATCTGCTCAATATCTGGGGTTCGTGGTGTCCGGTTTGCAAGATTGAGCACCCCTACCTGCTGCGCCTGCAGGAGCAGGGTGTTCGGATTATCGGTGTGAACTACAAAGACGAGCGATCTGCCGCCCTGGCGGTGCTGGAACGTGATAAAGATCCTTACGTATTCAACATTCAGGACCCGGACGGCAAGCTGGGGCTGGATCTGGGTGTTTATGGATCACCAGAAACCTTCCTGGTCGACAAGGCGGGTGTGATTCGCTACAAGCACGTTGGTGTGGTGGATGACCGGGTTTGGCGAGATGAGTTGCAGCCTCGTTATGAGATGCTGCAACAGGAGTCAGTTCAATGATCGCAGTACTGAAACGCTGTCTGTTCATGGCTGTCTCGTTGTTTATCGTAACTGCAGCTGGGGCGGCGGTTATCGACAATTACCAGTTTGATAACAGTGAGCAGGAGGCCCGATTCTTTCACCTGAACAATGAGCTACGTTGCCCTCAGTGTCAGAACCAGTCCATTGGTGACTCCAATGCACCGATCGCGCAAGACCTTCGTCGTGAAGTACATCGGATGATTGTTGAAGAGCAGGCCGACGACGAGATGATTATTCAGTTCATGCTGGATCGCTATGGTGATTTTGTCCTCTATAAACCCAGGCTGAATGCAACCACGGTGGTTCTCTGGCTGGGACCGCTGGTGCTGTTGCTGTTTGGTATGTTGGTCCTGTTCCGGCTGCTGCGTCATCACCGACCAGACGCGTCCGGGCTGGATGAGCAGGAGCGCGAGGCACTGAAAAAAATTCTCGGTGGTAAAGATCAATGATGGAATTTTGGTTAATAGCCGCAGTTATGATTCTGGTAGCCATGGCATTGGTGGTCGTTCCCATGGTTCGTCCGCCACGCACTGAAGCAGAGTTGGAAAGCGTTTCTGAGTCCAATATTGGCTACTTCAGGGAGCAGGAGAGTGAACTGACAGCACAGGTGGAGCAAGGGCTGATCGGTGCAGAAGAGGCAGATCTGATTCGGGCAGAGTTAGAGAAAAAACTGTTGAATGATATTGCCACAGCTGATGGTGAGAAGCCGGTTGTTGGTCTGCCTGGCTCTGGAAAACGGCTGGCCCTGGCTGTCAGTTGTCTGATTCCGGTATTGGCCATTGTGCTCTATATGAAGCTGGGATCGAGTACTGAGATAAACGCTACACGGCTTATGATGTCGCCAGAAGCTACACCTGAGCAGGTGACAGAAGCCCTGGAAGACTGGACTGAGATGCGACCAGAGAATGCCCAGGTGCTCTATGTGCTCGGTGGACGGTATATGAGCTCTGGCGACTATCAGCGCGCGCAGGAGGTATTCACCCGCTTCTACAGCATCACCAATGGCAGCCCGCAGGCTGGCGCAGAATTGGCACAGGCCATTTTTCTTGCGAATGAGAATACCGTCACCGACCGGGTAAGAACTTTATACAAAGATGTGCTGCGCAAAGAGGAAAATAACATCACGGCACTGGGTCTTCTGGGGATTGATGCGTTCAGCCGGCAAGATTATCGTCAGGCGATCGATGCCTGGCGCAAAGCGGTTCAGCTGGAGCCAGATCTTCAGGCACGGCAAGCAATATTGGGAAGCATAATCCGTGCGCAGCAGATGCTGGGTGAAGCCGTTGCCGGTGTGCGGGTGAATGTTGAACTTGCCCCAGCCCTGCAGGATCTGCCGGCGAGCGCCAGAGTCATCGTGTTTGCCCGTTCGGCGGACTCACGCTCGCCCATTGCGGTGGTGCCTTTGACGATCGGTGATCTGCCGCAGGAGATCGTGCTTGATGAGCATGCGGCCATGGTTATGGGAAGCAGTCTGGATGGTATTGAGCGTGTTGACATCGTGGCAAGAGTCAGTCTGAGCAACGATTTATCCAGTAC
>JAQFVO010000218.1 GCA_027942505.1 Endozoicomonas sp.
TGAATGGTTACTCCCCACTCGCTACCGTCACCCAGGGCCTGCTCAATCTGTGCCCCCAGCCAGCTGTGATTGATCACCAACTCCCGCAGGCCAGCCTGCGCCAGACGCTCAATATGATATGTAATCAGCGGCTTGCCTGCCACTGGTACCAGCGGCTTGGGAATGGACAGAGTGAGCGGTCGCAATCTTTTGCCGTATCCTGCGGCCAGAATCATTGCTTTCATGGTTGGGTCACTTGTTCTAATCGCGCCCGTACGGCCGGCACAACTTGTTGCTCCAGCCACTGGCCATGGCCACTGAGCTGAGGGTATCGACGGCAGACATCGACAACGTAGCCCAGAGTGCGAGGAATTTCCTTCAGATAACCGGGCCTGCCATCTCGCAGCCACAGCCGGGTGAAGATACCCAGGCACTTCAGGTGGCGCTGTGCCCCGGCCAGGTCAAACCAGGTTTGCAGCTGCACCGGGTCGTGTCCGGCCAGTACCGGATGTTTGCCAATAAACCCACTGAGCCAGAGTTCGATTTGCGCTGGTGGCCAGCTCAGGTAACAGTCTCTTAGTAAAGATACGGCGTCGTACAATAAGGGGCCGTGCAGGGCACCTTGAAAGTCAATTACGCCGATGTCTCCGTCAGGGGTCAGCATCAGGTTGCGGGAGTGGAAGTCGCGGTGAACAGTACCCTGCGGTTGTTCTTGCATGGCGGTTATCAGTGATGTAAACAGTTCGTCCAGCCCATCCGGTGGGGTAATGCCCAGCCATTGTTGCAAAAACCACTCAGGGTAGAGCGACAGTTCAAAGCTCATCAGTTTGTTATCGTACGGTGGCAGCTCTTGCGGTGACTGTTGCTGAATCGACAGCAGGGTTGTCAGCAGTCTTGGATAGTATTCGTCAATTGTCGTTTCATTCAGCACGGCCTGCATCGGCGTGTCCCCGAGATCTTCCTGCAACATGAAGCCTTGCTGGTAATCTACCGCAAACACCTGTGGGACATTGATTCCTGCTGCATGCCAGCGTTTGGCTATGGCAACAAAGGCATGCGTATCTTCTGTTGCCGGCGGGGCATCGACCGCTACCAGCGTCTGTTGAGGCGTTGTCACCCGATAGTATTTGCGAAAGCCAGCGTCATTGCCGATGGCCTGCATGGCGTTCTGCTCATGAATCCCGGCATCGGACAGCACAGCCGCAACCCAACGGGCGAGGTGTTCCCGACGGGAGGTTACTGTTGGCGCAGTGTCGGTTGAGGAGGAGCGCTGCGATTTAGCTGTTTCTGAAAAAGACTCTGTGGACAATGCTTGCTTCCTTCAGGTACTGATGGGGCCGCGTGGAAGACTACCACAATGCTTGGCTCTGGCCTATCAACGTAGGCTCCGGCAATGGCCTGCCATCTCATTAAGACGACGGTTTTATTATTGTATCTCCGGCGTTCAATAGATTAATCACTGCATTTCCCAGACAAATGCATATAGAATGTGCCGCTCTGGAATATACCCGCCGACTGCTGAGCTTATGGACGCAAAACCGCACTATTCACTGTTTACCCCCAGAGTGCTGACCCTGGCCATCACCACGGTCGTGACGGCCAGCCAGCCTGCGACCCTGGTCATAGCAGCAGAAACCAGTGTTGCGCCATGCCCCCGGCCAGAGGTACGGCAGTGCACGCCAACACTCCGGAAAGACGAATTGCCTTTATCCGAATGGCAGCCAATAGATCAAATGCCACCTGAACGACAGGCCCTGGAACCATTTTACAGTTGCGGTGCCTACATTGAGCCCGCTCGTCCTGACAGAGACTACGTTGGGAATCAGGACCTGTTACCGATCAGGGCGTGGGCCAATGAGTCCACTTTTGATCACACTGATGTTGCCCACTTTACCGGCGATGTGACCGTGCGTCAGGGTAGCCGGCAGCTGGAGAGTGACAAGGCCTATCTGGATCAGGTGCGGGAGTACGGTCAGTTCGAAGGTGGGGTTACCTTCCGGGATAAAGGGGTGCTGATCACTGGCGACAAGGCTGAACTGTTCTTTGACAGTGGTCGCACAACTATGGATCACAGTGCCTACGTGTTACATGAGCAAAAAGCTCGTGGCAACGCCGGGTCGGCCGTCCGTAATAAGGACGAAACTCTGAAGTTGACCAATGCCACCTACACTACCTGTCCACCGGGGGACAATGGTTGGTTGCTGTCCGGCCGCGATGTTACGCTGGATCAGCAAAACGGTACGGGCGTGGCCAAAGGTGCCGTGGTACGGGTACAAAACCTACCGATCCTTTATACGCCGTATATCTCTTTTCCCATTGGTGATCGGCGCAAGTCAGGCTTTCTCTTTCCATCGTTATCCGAAAG
>JAQFVO010000285.1 GCA_027942505.1 Endozoicomonas sp.
TCACCGGCATTAATGCACACCATGTAACCAGCATCGCCTGATTCCGGCCAGAATACCGGCGGCGTTTTTCCCCAAGAGCCAGGCCAGGAGGTGGTGGTGACCGTGGCGGGCCGCCAGGGTAAGGGCATTGTCACCGGATTCATTGATTTGCTGGCTATCAACGCCTGAGTTCTCCAGCCATTGGGCCATGACCTGGTGGCCTGCACGCACCGCATGCAAGAACAGGTTGTTGCCATCGGGGTAGACCCGTCTGAGATCGGTATCCTGAAACGAAAGCCATTGCGCCAACTCAAGGTGACCGTTGGCAACGGCCTCTGCCAGTGCGTCTTTGAGCTGGTCGTTAAGGTGCGTCAGAGACGCATCCCGGCTGACCAGCCACTGTACCAGTGGCTGGTGACCGTGGCGTGCTGCCAGAGTCAGGGCCGTCTGCGCGGAGTAGTTTTCGTGGTTGACAGGCTGCGGGCAGTGGCTGTCGAGCCACTTTATAAACGTCAGATGACCACCAGCAGCAGCCAGAGTCAGCGCGTTACCACCATCGAGATTGATGTGATGAACATCAGCACCCCGGAGGACTAGCTGTTGGGCCTCTACCAAGTTGCCGGCCTGCGCTGCCAGACACAACGGGGTATTGCCCTCACTGTCTTGCCTGGCAGGGTCAGCTGTAGCGAGCAGGTTGGATGTATGGGCTTTGGTAACCGACCACTGTGCGCTGCCCCGAAAGCGACAATTGTCGCTTTCAGGCTGGTCGCCAGCACTCAGGTATGCGCTTGTCTCCTTTGACAGAGAGGCATTAACCGGGGGGCTCATTCTGCTGGACTGGAGTGCATTTACATCTGTACTGCTTAGCATGATTACAGCTCAATCGTTATGATTTATTGTTGCAGGCCTACCGGCTTCCTGATGGCTGCGTCCTGAAAAAAATGCCTGACTTGAATGCTACCAAAGCTGACTGGGAGTCTGTCCGAGAATAGCGCCCTTAGCGAGGATTGCGAGAAATTGAGGATAAAAATTTCTGTGTCTGAGGAGAATAGCGAGGCTATTTGACGAAGAAGCAGGAATTTTCAGACCAATTTATCGCAACCGCACGACTGCAGGAGCAGTTGCCGCGTAGGGCAGTCTATTCTTGTCCCGATGCCGGCGGCTTATACATACGACTAAGACTGAATATTATTCAAGATTAACTCTGACCAAATCCCGCAGGTTACCTTTGCAATCGGAAGGAATTGGCAGACTGTCAACGGCATCAAGACGTACCTTGAGAGTACCTGATCGCTGCTTAATGACCCTGCTCACCGCCAGCAGGCATTTGTGTTGCAGCGTCTTGTCATTGTATTGATTGAACCGGGCAAAGCAGGCGCCTACTTCTTCTTCACTCGGGTTCTCGTGAACGCCATAAAGCCCCAGACAGTATAAAAGCCAGAATTTCTGAGCCAGGCTGCAGGATTGAAAGAGACAGGCGCGGTGAATCTTTGATGTCATAGCGAATATCATACCCAGTAACAGCTCCCTGGAATTTCTGACCCTCTTCGGCGGGAACTGTCGGTTGCGATGAAAGTTGCAGGCAATATCTCTCTTTGTCAGGTGACAGCCACGGCGGAGCAGCCATAGGGCGACCTGTGGTTGAGAGGCGTCAATGACGAGTGACAAGGCGCTCTGGCCATTGACGTCAATCTGGTCAATATCCCCACCCCGCTGGCAAAACCACTCCAGCATCGCTGCGTTGCCATTGTACATCGCGTAAGACAGCGCACAATTCCCCCAATCATTTTTTTCCCCGAAGCCGGCACCCTGACTGCGTAGCCATTTAACGACATGGAAATGGTCTCTGGTTATGGCAGAGAGCAGGCAGTCATTCTTCTCATCCTGGCTCAGCGTGCTGCGTGCCGAGAACCACTGGATTATGTGTAAGT
>JAQFVO010000303.1 GCA_027942505.1 Endozoicomonas sp.
GGTGTGTTTCTGAAGATGTTTTGGGAATGATAAAATCACAGTGAGGATTTCATTTTGATTTATTTTTTATTGACTAACTCTCACTTCTAGTATTTTATCATTCCCAAAATGTTGGAGACAACACGAAAAGGATATATGCTGTGTCTTGAAGTGATACTCTGTTGTATCTTGAGACTAAGCTAAAGCCGTATCCTGTAAAAATGAAGAAAACAATCATTCCGTAAGATTATGAAGCCGTTTTTAATATAAGATTCATGTAAGTCACACACCCTTCATCGGCCTATGTTCATAAAAATATATCAAGCACCGACCAAACTAGCCTTCCTTATCTTGAGTGTAAAGTTATCACTGGAATTTTATTATAGAAGAGGTAAACGCTGTGCTTTGTACGAGCAATTAATTTTTCGCCTCAAGGTGACTGAAACTTTTGCCGATGATTAATTATGAGATTTTACATTCAAACAGTAGATTAAAAACAAAGGAGGAGAAGAAATATTCCCAAATTTATGGCCCGGCACGCCACTAACCCGAGCCTTCTGGAAAATCTCCGGTCTTTTCAGGTTAATGACGTACCACACAGACATGCTGCCCGTGTAACCGAACCTGTCTTATCAATCGCGGCCGGGAGGGGTAATGCGCCAACTGAACTTCCCTGGCATTGTGCCTCAGAGCAGTCAGCTGATCTGCCAGCCACCAGCACTAGCCCTGTCGCAGTGCCGCAGATTGTTGCTTATCCCCACTCATCAGACGATGTGACGTTCGACGTGGGCAGAGCTGCTGAAATAATCCCCGAAACAGACAGCCAGGCTGGGTCATCTGCTGTCGGAGCCTATCTCAGTCACGCCTATCTGGAAGATTTAATGCATGTGATTGACGATACCATCACCACTGTGCACTCAATGACAGCCAGTGATGCCGGAGAAATAATCCCCAGAGAGGGCGTTCTGGCTGAGGCATCCGATGGCAGCCAACGTTGCCGTGATACCCGCTTGGAGGCGTTCAGTGCTGCCAGTTTTTCGCAGTTATGGCAACGAGTCTATCTCAGTCATGCCTATCTGGGAGAGTTAATACACTTAATTGACGATATCATCACCACTCTGCGCTCAATGACGGTCAGTGATGCCGGGGAAACAACCCCCAGAGAGGGCGTTCTGACTGAGGCATCCGATG
>JAQFVO010000313.1 GCA_027942505.1 Endozoicomonas sp.
ATTGTTGCGCTGTCTTGATTAGCAGTAGCCGTGATCATCATTCCACAAGCCTCATGGCAGACCAAAGAAAGAGTAAACGTCAATGGTTTACTGTATTGCTCAGCAAGAACCACAAGCAAAGGCAAGTTTGGTCAGGCGAACCATTCTTGCCGATGTCAATATGTTGATAATGCTTTCATTCCATTGGGGGACCTGAAGCAGTAGCGTTTAGTGTGGTTAATGATCCAGAAGAGTCAGTTGCGCCCTGGGCCTGTTTCATCCTTATTCGCTCAATACACCTGTTCATCTCGCTCTGATCAGAATCCAGTCCAACGATGGGAATTTCTATGACCTCGTAACCGAGCTGCTGATACAGTGCTTTTTTTAATATGGTAGCGCCGCTGCGAATCGTTAAATCGTGACCGGAAAAATGCGAAGGTCCCTGAACTTCGATGATGAGCGACAGATCAGGCAGGTACAGGTCAACCGGTGGCAGACTGTTGATGCTTCGCTCTTCCTCGATGTTCAGCAAGGGAAAGGTCGCTCTCAGTTGCCGGGCCAGATTTTTCTGGGTTTGTGAAGGCATCACCAAGTAGCTGGGCGTGACTGGACAAGCCACCCCCAGCCATGAGGCCGTCATGGCAGTAATGTTGATATCAGGATCATCATCAATGGGACCTGTGGCCAAATAGGCAAACAGTCGGTGCAGTTTCTGCTGGAGAAGATTCGTACCATCCCTTTCCCCGCCCGGTTGGTCGCAGGCAGAGCGTACCAACAGTCCCCACATTGAGAGCGTTAGCTGGCGTCTGGTAAACCGATGGTAATCATCCAGAGCGAGCATCAGTGTGGTAGTAATCGTCTCAGGTACGACCACCAGCTCACCCATCGAGGCCAAAGACCAAAGCAGCATGGAGACATGCTTGGGGCTCAGCTGTTTCTCCACAGCAGGCACTTTGGGCAGCAAGAAGGAAACGGCGGCTTTAAGCTCGTCCAATCGGCGAAAGCCCTCTTTTGCCAGTACAGCTACTGCCCAGATCATCTTGTTGAGGTGCTGGGCTGTGTAGTCTTGATGCTTTGGTACCACTGATAACAGTGCGGGAATTGCTTCATTCAGCGGCGGTGTCAAGCCAAACTGGTTTCCCACAAGTTTGGCCATGGCCCATAAAGAGTTGGCAAGCTCTTTGTCGTTTAGCTGCTCCATGTGTCGGGGCAGCGTCGATACCAGGGGCGTGGAGATAGCAATCAGTTCAGGTTGCAGCCCGAAACCGTCATCCAGCAGTTTGCCAACAACCCACAGCAAGGTCGTTATTTCCCCGCTGTCAAGGTGGCTTTTGCGCGAGGGGGCAGGAGGCACTGCGGTTATGGTCTCTGTGCTGTTACAGGTTTCGTGGCGGCACAGGTCCCTGGGCAGACCGGACAACAGTTGTGCCACCACTGCACTTATCTGTGGCGTGAGAGGCAGCCTGCAACCCACCAGTTTGGCCAGAGACCAGAGCAAGGCAATACTCTCCTCAACCAGCAGTTCGTGTTTGCAGCTATCTATTATTGGCAGCACGGTGGTAAGTGCGTTTTGGATGGCAGGAGTGATCGTCAGACTCAGGTCAGTCATTTTCGCCACTGCCCGAAGCAAGGTAGAGACGCTCTGAGGTCGATCAGGTGGGGGTCGGGTGGGGATCATAGTCAGCAGCATGGTTGCTGTGCTGTCAATGTCTGTCGTCAGACCGAGCCCACTTTCGGCCAATTTTGCCATGGCCAGAAGCAAGGTGGTGATGTGCTTGAACGCGAGCTGTTCTTTCTGGGTATCGGTCAGTGACAGAATGCTGATCACGCCGGCTGATAAATCTGGTGTCAGAGGGGTGCCTTGTTCCACCTGTCTGGCCACTCCCCACACTGCATGGGTGATCACTTTGGCACTGAAGTGTGCTTTGAATTTACTGACTTGAGGTAGTAACTGGCCGATCAGCCTGTTGGTCATCAATGACAAGCCGAAGTCAAGCAGTTTTGCCACCGGCCAGACCAGTTTTTTCACTATCCAGAGTTGATTGGTCAACGTTTGGCAATGTAGCTGCTCCAGGTGATTGCTGGTGTGCGTTAACAGCATGGACACCGTGACATTGAGCTCAGGCGTCAGTAACAGCCCTTTTTCCAACAGCTTGGTAAAGGCCCAGAGCAGAATAGCCAGGTTGTGGAGTGTGAACTGGTTGATGCGTCCGCTGACCGAAACCTGGAGCACCATTATTGCCGTGGTGCGTCCGGTCGTCAGTGCCAGTCCGTTTTCAACCAATTTGGCGATACCCCAGAATGAGTTGGCAACTTCCAGGGCATTCAAGGTCAGACTTCGCTCACAGATTTTAGGGATCAGAACGGCCACGACGTTATTCAGTTCAAGGCCGAGAGGCAGACCACTATCTACCAGTTTTCCCAGTGCCCATGACAGGCTGGCCAGCCCCTGGTTGACAAACTGGTTACGATGGTGGATTACCCTCGGCAGCAGAGTGAGCACCGTCTGGGTGAACTCTGGCGTCAGTCCCAGGTACTCTGCCAGCTTTCCCAGGGCCCAAATCAAATTGGCAGTGCCCCTGGCCTCAAATCGGTCGCTACGCCGGATCACCAGAGGTAACAGGTTATGCAGAGCCTGTTGCAGTTGTGCAGGCACCGTGGTGCTCTCCACCAGTTTGGCGCCGGCCCAGAAGATATTGATAATGCCTATGTCGTCAATGTTCTGCTGTGTGCCCTCCTGTTGGCATTTGCTGGCCACGGCGCTGAACAGGGCCGACATCATGCTGGATTGTCTCGCAGTGACGTTCTGATAAGCATAAAAAGCACCCACCGAGGTCAGTGAGTGAATGGTGATTACCAGGCTCATCCAGCTCCAGTGAGAGGCCGGTTGCCAGAGTGATAACCAGGCCATCAGTTGACTCTGCTCAGGGGCTGTCAGGCTTGACTGTTTTTGGCTGCGGAGGAAGTTTTTCACTTGCAGGCAGTATTGTGCGTGTTTTTTGCCGTCGTACCTGGCCTCGAAGTGCTCAGCGATGGCGGCCATAGCGTTGAACTGTCGTGGATCGAGCAACGATTCAAAACTGGCAATACTGGCAGCACGCTGGGCCAGCACCCTTGGCGCCACCGCACTGCCGGTAAGGGAGGGCAACACGCCCTCCTGCCGCGATTGCCAGGTTACCCGGCTGCCCCAGTGTTCTCCCCGCGGTTTTTTTGCGCGGTCATGGGGTTGCGGTTCGTTCTCAATGCGTCGCTTGAGAGGGTTGTACGCTGGCGTTGGATTGTTCATGGTATTGCTTCACTCGTTGGCACCTTGCCTCCGAGTGTGGGCACAAGGAGCTCAAACCATTTTTGTGGTCCGGCACCAAACATATTGGCCGGGATCTCAATCACGTCGTAACCCAGTTTCTTGTATAACCGTGTTTTGAGCAGGCAGGAGCCGTT
>JAQFVO010000322.1 GCA_027942505.1 Endozoicomonas sp.
TTTTCAGAGCAGGAAGAGAAGTCACACGGCCGTGTTGAACACCGCAGATGCTGGGTAATCAATGATATTGCCGCCGACTCCAAAGCTGCTGGCTGGGAAGCAAAAACTGTGGCTGCCATCCAGTTGGATAGCCAGAAAAAAAATAAGGGCAGTACGATGGTTCGTTACTTTATATCAAGTCGCATTCTTTCCGCTGAGGAGGTACTCCAAGCCACAAGAAAGCACTGGCTGATCGAGAACCAGCTGCACTGGGTTCTTGATGTTGCCTTTGACGAGGATCGTTGTCGTGCACGAAAAGGCTTTGCAGCTGAGAATCTGGCTGTTGCACGACAAGTGACACTTAATCTCCTCAAACTGGATACCTCAGTGGAAGCAGGGATCAAGAATAAACGCAAAAACTGTGGCTGGGATGAAGATTACATGATGAAAGTGCTTGGATTGATTAATTTTTGATCATGTTTTTGCCGTGTGACTCACTGACTCATAGTTCCTCAGCAACTGGGAAAAATGGGTTATAGTGATTGACTGTTTGAGTAAATCAAAGTGTTTCACATCATCTGCTTCTACCCTAGGTTTGTAAGCCAATAGAGATGCCTCAATCTTACCTGCCCTGATTTCATCGACCTTTGGCATTATCTCTGACCAGGGCGCTATCTTAACCGGAGCGTCCGAATGAGTAATAAGAAATGCATCATCACAGACGGAGCTAAAATGATCATCACGAATATGCAACTTATACAGCACTGGTAATTTCTGCCCATCTGTGAAGGACAGAATGGGAATTTCGTACTTCTTATTTTCTATACACAAGCAGTTGAATTCCTCAACATGGCGGGAATCTGGCCTATCGAATTCATCCCAACGCCATATTTTATGTCTTGGATTAAAATAACACTCGGCAATATCCCTTGAGGCATCACCCACAAACTTAAACCCAGACCCGGCCATTTCTTCGGGAGTCAACCTATCCCGCTCAAATGTTTTATTGATTAGTAAACCGTCTGTTGATGAGTAGAAGGATTTGCGACATTTCGCTTTAATGTCCGAAAAGTCATAACACTTATTACTGACTTCACTCAGTATGAACCACCGCCGCCCTGCCAATTCCTTGAAGATGGGCTTAACTAATTCCCATGCATCATTATTGGTCGGCATA
>JAQFVO010000347.1 GCA_027942505.1 Endozoicomonas sp.
ACCAGTGAAGCGGGAAAGGCCACCTTTTCCGGATACATGGCGGCCACGGTCTTGGGCGTCACTTCACCAAAAATCAAGACAAAAAAAGTCAGGCCCAGGGTGGCAATGGCAATGCCGCTGTCCCCCCAGAGGCGCACGGCGATAATGGTCGCTAAGGCAGAGGCGAGAATATTGACAAAATTATTACCAATCAAAATAACCCCGATAAGCCGGTCCGGCCGCTCCAGCAAGGCGCTGGTTCTTTTTGCCGAGCGATTACCCTTACGGGCCAGATGGCGCAGACGGTAACGGTTAATGGCCATCATTCCGGTTTCAGAACTGGAGAAAAAGGCGGAGAACAGCAGAAGAATAACCAGCGCACCAATTAATGCGCCAAGGGGTGCTTCACTCAAGAATCAATCACCTCTAACAGTGTGTGGAGTAGGAAAAGTGGCTTAAGAACATTGGTTCACAGCAACTCATTGTACTCGCTGGTCACGCCAATCCCAAGCCAGGGTGGCAAACAGGGAACTTTTTCAGAATCACTGACACTAATGACATACGCCAGAACCGGTCAACTAAAAACAACTACAGAGGTTCCCTGCGATGATTACTGGCACCTTTCACCCCTTTCCAGTTGATGCCCCCTGCGCCCCACAGCCAGCAGAGCATCGCTGTCCCCGCTGGAAGCGCTGGAACAACAAGATGGTTCAGTTTTTCAGAGGGAGCGAGGCAGCCTTGATGAAGGCCGCTGGAAATAACGATGTTACTACCATCAGGCGTCTACTTTTGGACCTTCCCTCGTCCCCTGCAGTGTCCCCGAACTTTCGCCGCGGCAAGAAAAACCGAACCCCGGCGGTCAAGGCAGCTACCCACGGCAATGTCGAGGCCCTTAGTACTCTGCTGAGCTTTGGTGCCTCTGCCAAAGATGTGATGACGATAAGCCAATGGGAGACCGAACTCGTGCTTCCTATTCCCGGGGGAGGGTATTTCTTTTACCACTACATCGACCCTGTCCGTTACTACACCCCTCAAATCATCAAAACTCTGCTTGAAGACCACGATGCCGACCCAAATACTCCCTACGGCCTTGCCGACCTTTTCGGCCGGGGACGCTCGGAAATGACCTCACTTGAACGTCTGAATATGACTAGCCTGATAGACTGGCATCCTGACAGGACAGCCATGCTGAGCCTGCAGTTCGCCCGCGATCCAAGAACAGATCTCAACAGTGCCATAGACTTCGATCGGGTCACCCTCTTCCCCAGGGTGCCAGATTCAAAATTGAGATTCCCCTCTTTTCCAAAAACTCCAGCTCTCATCAACCTGCTTGGCCAGGCCTTTTTGTTCAAAAACATGCCCTTGATTGAGTTTCTGCTCAATGATGATCGCGTAAACCCCGGGCTACCCGCCGGGTCGGCAGAGAACCTGATATGTATTGTTAACAGAAACCTGATGGACGGATACCACTTCGATTTTCTTCCTGCCTTGAAGGCCAAACTTCTGAGTTCACGAGAATTTTTCAATGCTCTTATGCTTACCGATCATGTCACGACCAAACGGGACTTCCTTAACCTGTTCAGGCTCGACCCAATCACCAGAATCTACACATACGGCAGGATCTCAACAGGATTAGACACGCGGGAGGTGGATCGCAAGATCGCCGACCTATACCCTGCATTTCGATCAGATTCTGACAGAGCTGCTAATCATTAGGACAAAAAATCACAAGGTGATTCGCTAATACTCCGTGGTACAGCATTGGCGATGCTTGCTCGGTTGAGCTGCAGCTGTATTCGCCTGGACTGAGTACGATTTTTTTCACGTGGTCGCCCCTTGGTGGGGCGTTGGCCAAAAGCCATTGAGGATCCCGAATTCACCATATGTCACTCTCTTTCGGACACGATCAATGCCCCGAAGGGAGTTTCACTCAGAAGTCGGCCAGGTCTGAAAACGGGTGGGGAAGGAAAAGTAACAAAAAACACTCGTTCGCAACGACCCATCCTACTCGACACCAATCCCAAGTCAAAATGGCATTCAGGGAACTATTTTCAGCATT
>JAQFVO010000352.1 GCA_027942505.1 Endozoicomonas sp.
CAAGCTACAGAAAGCTCAAAAAAGTAGCCTGCGACCCAACTCATGGGTTGGATTACAACCCTGAGCTAACACACAACACACACAAAGGTAAACACACGTAGTAAACACACAATGCGAGGAATCAAAACCACTTAAACCCAGTAATTTTGCTAACTCGTATTGTTAGACACGACAAAACTCCAGAAAGTTCCCGAAAAAAAAATATTTTTTTCAATTGATCAGTAATTGATGAAGTTTTGTCGTGCCAGCGGGGTTCATCAGGCCGCCGTAACGCGCGGTGTCGCAACCGCGCTGCAACCATTGTGACGTGGTTAATGGGCTTCATCCCAGTTATCACCAATGCCTGCTTCCACCAGCAGTGGTACGCTAAGCGTTGCCGCGCTGCTCATCTGATCTTTAATACCAGCAACCACGGCCTGAACATCTTGCTCGGCCACTTCCAGAACCAGTTCGTCGTGTACCTGCATGATCACCCGGGCGTCGATTTTGGCCGTCTGCAACCACTGATCAACCAGAATCATGGCTTTTTTCATGATATCCGCTGCGGTGCCTTGCATGGGCGCATTGATAGCCGTGCGCTCGGCACCTTGCTGCCTCATCTTATTGCGGGCATTGATCTCGGGCAGATAGAGACGACGGCCAAAGATGGTCGCCACATAGCCGTTCTCCCGGGCGAATGTTTTTGTTGTCTCCATGTACTGCAACACGCCAGGGTAACGCTGAAAATAGAGATCGATGTACTCCTGGGCCGACTTTTTGGTCACCCCAAGCTGTTTAGCCAGACCAAAGGATGACATGCCGTAAATCAGGCCGAAATTGATCGCCTTGGCGCTGCGCCTCTGATCGCTGGTGACCGCCTCCAGGGGCACCCCGAATACTTCGGCAGCGGTGGCTTTGTGAATATCCAGCCCCTGGGCAAAGGCATCCAGCAGGCCTTTGTCGCCAGAGAGGTGGGCCATGATTCTCAGCTCAATCTGCGAATAATCCGCCGCCACCAGCCGGTAACCTTTCGGGGCAATAAATGCTTGACGGACACGACGACCTTCCGGCGTGCGAACCGGGATATTTTGGAGGTTCGGGTCTGAGGAGGAGAGTCGTCCCGTGGCCGTGACCGCCTGATGGTAAGAGGTATGAATGCGCCCGGTAGCCGCGTTGATCATTTGCGGCAGTTTGTCTGTGTAGGTGGACTTGAGCTTGCTCAAACTGCGATGCTCCAGGATCAGCCGAGGCAGGGCGTAATCCAGTGCCAGCTCTTGCAGCACCTCTTCAGCGGTGGACGGTTGGCCTTTGGGCGTCTTTTTGATCACAGGCAGCTGAAGTTTGTCAA
>JAQFVO010000442.1 GCA_027942505.1 Endozoicomonas sp.
CCCTTGTCGAGGCTTAGCCAGTAGCGATACGCCAACCGGGTCATGGGGGCTGAGACAAGATCAACATCGCTGTTGGCACGTTGCAGCCGGGCAAGGAATGTTGCAAAGGCCTGGTCAATCCCCTGCAACACAGACGTGTCTTGAGAGAACTGGCTCCGGTACCAGTGGTCGATGGTGGCCATCTTATGGCCCTGCTCAACGTCCAGCCCGCCGCCCAGGGCATCGGTAAACGCTCGATGGATCAGGGCAGTGATCTGGCTCTGGGTGAGTGACTGTGCGCCTTGGTGATGGCACAGAATCTGGGCGATGGTTGCCAGCACATCTTTGATGTCGCGCACATCCCGGCTCTGCACCAGCTCACTGAAGGGGTTGAACAGTGCCAGCAGGCGCTCACACGCCAGCTGCTTGTCTGCCTGCGACCAGTAGGGAGGCAGGTCTGGCAGGATAACCGTCTCAATCAGCGTCGCCTGATCGGCATGGTGGTAGAAAAACGTAGGGGTTTGCCCGAAATCTATGGAACTGCGCCCATCGTAGTACCTCGGGTTGCCGGTATAGATGACTCGATGCCGGTCGGTCAGCTCATGCCGGTGGCCAAGATAGTCAAGCACCGGTGGCTGACAGTTAAGGCCCGCCAGCGGGGCGATCACATCGTCAGGTGCCAGGTTAGCTTCATCGAGCACCAGCAGCGGCGGGTTATCGCCATTGGCAGCCCATTGCAGCAGTGGTCCTGGCTCAAAGCGCGTACAATGATCACCATTCTCGCTGATCAGCTGCTGACCACCAAACAGTGCCTCCCGATCCGGACCCAGTTGAATGACCATGCAGTCCTGGTAACCGGCTTTTTGGGCCACCGCCCTGGCCATAAAGGTCTTGCCGACGCCGGTTTCGCCTTGCAGGAAAACCGCCGGGTGCTGGCCAACGCGATCAGCCAGTCGGCGCAAGCGCCGCTCCTGACGCAACGGGATGTGACGCTTGCCGGCCACCAGCGCCTCCACTAGACCGATGCACGACAGCGGTAATTCCAGACCATTAAAACAGTAACCAAGGATTTCGGTTAGCCGCATGACCTTGGTCTCATCAGTCCAACGCTCTTTCAGCATGGACGCCGCTATGGTCTCCGCAGTTAACAGCGCTGTGCTGATTACAGTTCCCGGGTAGATGTCATCACGTGCGCTCACCAGCGCATCCCTGAGCGTGGCGCGCCGGGTGCCATCATAGTACGATCCCGCACTCGCCCCATGCGGATCAACCCGCAGGCACCGGGCCAGCTGGCGGGGGGAGTCGGCAGCACCGACAAGGTAATAAGCCAGTTTGTCCAGTGCCTGCTGATCAACACCGTCAAGCCTGTCAATCTTTTCATGAACAGCCACCGGGCAGTGGCGCGCTAGCCTCCAGAAGTGGGACTTGAGCAGGCCAGGGTCAGGTTCAGGATGGCTCGATAGCCACTGGCGCAATGCTGAACGGTCTGCCTCTTGCCCGATCAGCTTGTCGGGATAGTGCCCGGCAGCCTTGGCTTTGAGAAAACCGTACACCTCGGCATCTGCCCGATACACCTTGATCATCTCGTGGAAAGCACGACGACGATGATAAGGCAGCCGTTCAGAGCTGAGGTCCTGCTTGCTTTCGTGCTGAGTCAGTCGGTCAAACCGGCGACAAAACTCCCGGGCTGACCAGGGTGGTTGATCGGGATAACTGTTCGACGACGGCAGGTTTACCATCAGAGCATAGAGTGGGCTTACGGATCCCTCTGCACCAGTGGTGGGCAATATCCGGTCAAACAGTATTGATCCGCTGTTTCTGTCGCCAGTGAAACGGACACGGCTGCCGGGCAAATCGATTTTATGGCCATGAATAAACAGGTAGGGGTTGGGCAGCAACAGGCTCTCAAGATGGGCAGCGAACCCGGGGTTTTGCTCCATCGCCTCAAGGGCAACCGGCCTGCCAGCGACCAGGTGCTGCAATAGCGGGCTGTAAGTCAAAGAGAAAGTGCACTGATTCTGGCTAAGCAGATTCTGTTGTACCAGCGATTCCGGGGAGTCAGCGGCACTCACCCGGTAAACAAACGCCTCAGATGACTCGCTGGCCTCAGCCTCAAGCCAGCCAGAAGCCAGTATGCGGTCCGGGGCCAGATCGACAAAGAGCTGCACCGACCCGGGCAACCGGGCCAGTGAGGAGGATAGCCACAGCCACTGCCCATCACTCAGGGAGCTGGTAATCAACAGCTGTTCACAACCACTGCACAGCTGGGCCAGCCTGTTGGTCAGGACGACGCTGGCGCCCTCAACCCGAAACCCGCCTTTAAGACTGTCCAACACCGGCCCGTTAATACAGACCGCCCCTTTTTTCGGATCGAATGCCGCACCGTCACTGATCATCGCGGCTTTGACGGCATCAAGGTCCCGACAACTCTGGAACGACAGCGTCAGGTCAGCAGGCAATCTGATCCATTGGCGGTTAGCCAAAGCCACCGGCACGCAGGACACTGGCCAGCACTGCGTAGAGAGAATCGGGGTAGTCAGCCGGCAGGTTGTTAATCAACAGGTGACTGCCATCTTTCACAGTGCTCAACAGCCCCGGTGCGAACAACAGCTGCCCGTGCTCATCGAGCGTGATCCCGCCCAACAGGTGGTGTTCCCAATCATCAACGGTGGCGGCATCGATGGTGGTCAACGGTTTGTCCACCGCCACTGTGGTGATTTGCTGCACCAGTTCATGGTCGGTCAGGCCGGCAGGTCCGGTGAATGCGGTTTCCTTCATCTGGCCCAGACGCCGCCACAGATCGGGATTGGCTGCGCGGCTGCCGTCCAGCATCGACTGATTGACAAGGCAAACACGACGCACTTCAGCGCCCAGCGATTCTCCGTTGCACTGTGGCTTAGCGTCAAGTAGATCATTAATACTGGCAATTTCGC
>JAQFVO010000439.1 GCA_027942505.1 Endozoicomonas sp.
GGCATTTGCACACTCAGGCAGGAACACTTCACACACCAGGATGGGTTTTTCCCGCAAATAGAATAGCGACCGTCTGGCCCAGGCAGTTTCTACCGTAAAGTCGGCCCCCAGCAGGTGGTTAAACTCACGAGCCTCAATGGCAACCACCTCAATAGGCCCCCGGCGCAGACTTGGCTGTTTGAAGATATATTCTCCCAGGGGTGTCTCTCCCAGGCGTAGTAACTCGCTGTTTTGTCCCGTCAGGCTGGACTCAGGCAGGACGCTGCGTGCAAAAACAACGGGCCGGCCTGAGCCGTAAAGCAGCACTTCGCGCACACTGGCCTTCCCTCGCTGACAGCTCAGGAACAATTGTTCAGGTTCTGATGGCTCCTGCCAGTCCTGTGATAGCAAGCGGACAGAGAAGTTATTGTTGTGTTGTATTTTCAGTCGTCGGGTAAGCGAGCCCTTGTCGCGTATCGTGGAGCGAAGGCTGGTGGGAATAGCCTCAGCTTTATCCACAGGCAGCCAACTCACGTGAGTAAAAAAAGTGGTGAGCATTATTCTTCTTCCTGTCTGGTGGGGCCAAATCGTCAGTGTCTGGTAACTTGCCGACCTGCGTAATGCCTCATCTTGTTCGTCGCCAGAGGATAACACCTCAGGGCCATTTTGTACTGGAACATCACTGCTGGGCAGCGGCAGATTTGCTGCACTGATGCCCGTTACGGCTTATTGTTGTCCTGTCTGGAAATTGAGCAAACGGGTTGGGGTGATGAGTCCGGCAAGTTCAGGTTTTAGCCGGCCCATCGTTTTATTTGACCGTCGTCAGGTCGAGAAGTTCTTGCAGACTTTTCAAGGCACAAGGGCCGGGCAGTCCAGCCCGGTGATCTCGTCGATCCCAAACATAATGTTCATGTTCTGAATCGCCTGCCCGGCCGCTCCTTTGACCAGATTATCAATAACGCAGAGGATCACCACAGTGTCACCTCCCCCGGGGCGATGCACAGCAATACGACACTGGTTACAACCACGGACGGAGCGGGTTTCCGGGTAACTGCCCGCTGGCATAACATCGACAAATGGCTCACCGGAATAGGTACTTTCGTACACCGTTTGCAGGTCGATCTGGTGGTCTTTTACCTGACAGTACAAGGTTGCGTGGATGCCCCGAATCATTGGCGCCAGATGCGGGACGAACACCAGCTCTCCGGTAAAAGGCTCTGCCGTGGCCAATGGCATGCGGGCGACCCCCTGGCGGATTTCCGGCAGATGACGGTGACCTTCTGCACCATAGGCCTTGAGAGATTCTGACGCTTCACCAAGCGACGTACTAACGCTAGCCCCCCTGCCGGCACCGCTGACGCCGGATTTGGCATCGATAACGATGGTGCCGCTGACCAGCCCCTGTCGGATCAGTGGCAGCAGTCCTAACTGGGTGGCAGTGGGATAGCAACCGGGGTTAGCCACCAGGCGAGCATCGTTAATTTCTTCGCGATTCATTTCTGCCAGACCGTACACCGCTTCTTGCAACAGGTCAGGACAACTGTGCTCGCTGTGGTACCACTGATGCCATAGACGAGGATCACGCAGCCGGAAATCCGCCGCCAGATCAATAACGCGGACCCCTGCTGGCAGGAGCCCTGGCACTGATTGCATGGCAACACCGTTGGGCGTGGCAAAAAACACCAGATCGCAGGTCGCCAGTTGACTCTCAGCGCCACAGAAGTGGAGATCCACCTTGCCGCGCAGGCTGGGAAACAGGTCACTGACAGGACAGCCTGCTGCTGAGCGGGAAGTGACAGTGCACAACCTGACGTGCGGGTGGGTGGACAGCAATCGTAGCAGCTCAGCCCCGGTATAACCCGCTCCGCCGACAATCCCGACCCTGATCATGAATGTTTAACCCATGCGTTGTGGCTGGCCATCCGGTTTTTTCAGGGGGGTGATCAGGTCCGTCAAACCGTTGATCTGAATTTCCAGCGTCAAGGCCAACAGCTTGCCCAACCGACCGTCAGGAAACCCTTTGCCGGCAAACCAGAGCAGATAGGGTTCGGGCAGGTCAATCAGGCGACGCCCCTGGTACTTACCAAAAGGCATGGTGTCGTTGGCAATAGCAGCCAAGTCTTCTTTGGCAAACATCCGGTCCCCCGAAATCCGTTCATCATAGTAGCAGATCGATCAACAATGGAACCAACAGCGGCATGTAGACAGTACACAGGCACATTCCCAGGCTGGCATAACCCCCCATGGTTGCATCCAGCTCAAATGAGCGGGCAACACCGCCGGCGTGGGCATTGATCCCCATGGCAAAACCGATGGCGCGCTGATCAGTTACGCCCAACTTCTGGCATAACGCAGGCCCTACAATGGAGCCAAAAACACCGGAGACAATGACGACTGCCGCTACCAGGGGAATAATAGCGCCATTCTGCTTCCCCATAACGATGGCCACAGCGGTGGTGACCGATTTGTTGGCCAGGGATATCACCACCTCCCTGGCACCGCCGGCAGCTATGGCGATGCTCATGCCGGCAATGACGGCCAGAAATCCACCAATCAGCAGCGAACCAAGCAACTGCCCGGCAGTACGCCGCAGGGTATGCAGCTGACGTGACAACGGCACGGCCAGCGCGACCGTAAACGGCGCCAGCAGCATAATCAGCAGGTCGCTGTGCTGTTTATAGCTTTCCAGCTCCAGTGGTGAGTAGCGAATCATCAGGTAGATCAACAAGCTGACGGTGAGCAGCGGGTGCAGCCAGGCTTTGCGCCCGGTGCGGATAAACAGTTGTTCGGCCAGCAGGTAGAGGCCCAGGTTGATGGACAAAATAGTTACCGGGTTATTCAGCTGCCTCGTCAGCAGGCTGTGCAGGAAGGTGACGGTCTCATCCATGATGATGCCCTGATTTCGTGCGGCGGTTGAGCAGCCATTGCACCAGCAGTGCTGTGACTACCAGTGAAAATGGGGTAGCAACAAATATGGCCAGAACGATGGGTAGCCACTGCTGCGCCAGCAGATCACCCAGAAAAAAGACACCCACACAGCCGGGGATAAACAGCACCCCTAGGTAACGAATACACAGCTGGCTTACCTTGTCCAGCGATTCACTCTCTGTGCCCGAAATTTGCAGGTAAATCACCAGCAGAACCAGCCCGATGACTGAGCCGGGGACAGGCAAACTAAATGCGTCGTTTATCACGTTGCCGATTACAGTAAACAAAAATAAGTTAACAATGCCGGAAAGCATGGCAGGTTCTTCTATGGCTGATTGTTGAAATGGCGGCATAGTATCGAATTTCGATTGGCTTTCCGCTAGTCTTTTTCTGTCCCCCAACAATAAGTAGCTAACCATATGAAATCATATATTTCTGACTCCTTGTCCAGGCACTCTGCTTCGTTACAACTCCGGACACATAGCTATGGCTATGCTCCCTCCGTTGCGCCTCGCATAGCACCTGCCCAAGTAGCCAGAAATATATGATTCCATATGGCCAGCTACTTACTGAGCTTATTGATGCGAGGGGTGGGGACATACAGGTCTTGCCTGCATTGCTCTTTTTGTCACCTCCCTCAGGCAGAGCCAGCTAAATAAATGAACTATCGTGTATGAAGTTTGTCAGACCATTGGTGCGCTCAGTTGAACTGACATGGGTACATCGTTTCTGTTACGTGGATGCAATTTTTCACTGATCAGGAATTAATATGAACGGAACCTGTCCAAACTAATCGAACCATCAATTGGCCAGAGATGTTGTCATTTCCAGTTATCCTGTCTCCTTTGGAGCGTCAGTTTTGATGATAGAAACGGTTGTGATTCTCTTTGGGCTGAGGTGTTTAGAATAATGAATAATGATTTCAGTCCATCATCACTCAACCGTTGGATACTAGAAACATTCAATGATCATAATCTGGATGACGCCATTGTTCTGAAAATGGATGGCTCTCCAGCGTCAGTAAGTCCCAATATTGCTATTGTCACTGGGCGTAACAAGGTGTTCTCCCGCAAGGTGTCCACCTATCTTG
>JAQFVO010000464.1 GCA_027942505.1 Endozoicomonas sp.
CCGGCACGTGAACCGTCAGCAGCACTGCTTGGCTGGCGTCTTGTGCAAAATGCTCAGGTTTAGGTAACTTTGAGTAGGTTTGAGCAAGTTTTTAGGAGCGGCAACTGCTGCATCCGGTCATTCTGGATAATCAATACCAAAATGCAGATAAGCAATTTTGGTCAGCACCCGCCCCCTGGGTGTTCTCATGATGTAACCTTGCTGAATCAGGTACGGCTCCAGCACATCCTCGATGGTGTCACGCTCTTCGCTGATGGCAGCAGCAAGGTTATCGACCCCCACCGGGCCGCCATCAAACTTTTCCATCATGGCCAGCAGTAGACGCCGGTCCATATGGTCAAAGCCACAGGCATCGACATCCAGCATATTCAGTGCGGCATCGGCCAGCTCCCGGGTAACAGTACCATCGCCCTTAACCTGCGAGTAATCCCTGACCCGCCGTAGCAGGCGGTTGGCTATGCGTGGTGTACCTCGGGATCGGCGCGCAACTTCACTGGCCGCTTCGTAATCCATAGCCACCCCGAGAATGCTGGCCGAGCGCAAAATAATGGTGCACAGATCCACCACGCTGTAGAACTCCAGACGCTGGACAATGCCAAACCGGTCCCGCAGGGGTGAGGTCAGCAGCCCGGCCCGCGTGGTTGCTCCCACCAGAGTGAACGGTGGCAGATCCAGTTTGATGGATCGGGCGGCTGGCCCTTCACCGATCATGATATCGAGCTGGTAATCTTCCATCGCCGGATACAGCACCTCTTCGACCGCCGGGCTGAGACGATGGATCTCATCAATAAACAGAATGTCGTTGGGTTCAAGGTTGGTCAGCAACGCCGCCAAGTCGCCGGCTTTTTCGATGACCGGGCCGGAGGTGGAACGAATATTGCTGCCCATCTCATGGGCCAGGATGTGCGACAGAGTCGTTTTACCCAACCCCGGCGGGCCAAAGATCAGCGTGTGATCGAGTGCATCACTGCGTTTGCGCGCCGCCTGGATAAAAATCTCCATCTGCTCGCGCACCTTGGGCTGGCCGGTGTAGTCAGCAAGAGTAACAGGCCGGATAGCCGGGTCCTGAATCTCCTCGCTCGGGCGCTCTTTGGCCGACATTAATCGATCCGCTTCTATCATAGTTTTCCCTGGCATGACTAAATCATGCTACGCAAAGCCTGTCGTATAAGTTCAGCACTGGACAGATCTTCGGTGTTGATACCGGCAATGACCTTGCTGGCCTCCTGGGGTTTATAGCCCAGTGCAACCAGGGCACTGACCGCTTCCTGTTCGATATCTGCCTTCTGTTGCCGGATAGCCTGCCCCAGTGGCGTGCCATTAAAATCATCCTGCAAGATCGCTGCACTGTCCCATTTACTCAGCTTATCTTTCAGCTCAACGATCAGACGTTCGGCCGTTTTCTTGCCAACCCCGGGCAGTTTGACCAGAGTAGAACTGTCCCCTGCATGCACACAACGAATAAACTCTGCCGCTTCAATGCCAGAGAGCAGGGTCAATCCCAACTTTGGCCCCACGCCGTTGACCTTGATCAGGGTACGGAACAACTCTCGCTCCCGGGCATCGGCAAAACCGTAGAGTAACTGGGCATCTTCACGCACGACAAAGTGAGTATAAAGCGTTATCTCACTGCCGGCTTCCGGCAGCCGGTAAAAGACCGACATCGGTGCCTCCACCTCATAGCCAACACCCCCAGCCTCAATTAACAGATACGGTGCCTGTGTTTCCAGCAACGTGCCTCGAAGTCTGCCTATCATATCCAACCTTTTGTTGTTAACGACTCAATAGTCGGCCGTTCCTTCTGCCAGTGGCACCGGCCATCCGGATCAGGCTGGCACGGGTGTGAGAGTGACAAAGAGCCACTGCCAGTGCATCGGCGGCATCGGCCTGTGGTACTTGCTCCAGATTCAGAATGGCCATCACCATCTGCTGAACCTGAGTTTTTTCAGCCCCGCCTTTACCCACTACCGCCTGCTTTACCTGCCGGGCGGAATATTCTGACACGTCAAGACCGTGGTTAACGGCCGCCACAATGGCTGCTCCCCGCGCCTGGCCGAGTTTCAGGGCCGAGTCGGCATTGCGTGCCATAAACACCTGCTCTATCCCCACCGACTGCGGATGATAGGTCTCGATAATGGTGTTGATTCCCTGGAAAATCCGGGCGAGCCTTTCTGGCAGTGATCCTTCCTGAAGACGAATACAACCTGAAGCCACGTAACGGCAATGAACGCCGACCTCCTCAATAACTCCATACCCGGTAATCCTGGACCCGGGATCAATCCCCAACAATATGGCCATTCCATTTACGTTCCATTAACTTGCGCCCAGACAAGAATACTGTATATACATACACGTTTCCAGCAGCAATAAAGTGGCTTTGCACAGTAGGTCATAAACACTTTTTTATTGTAATTACTGGCTAAACAGGAACCAATGGGATTAACAGGGGTCCAAAAAGATGTATTTATCGTGACCGGTCCTTCCCGGAAGATAATCTTGAGCCGGCCATGACTATATAAGTGTTTCTACCTGTGTGCATGCCGTGAACTACTTCTGTCGTCTCAGACCTGCTAATTATATTTAACTGTCACAGACACAGTTACACAAACTGACTAATTATGCTAACAAACAACAGCACCACTACTTCTGAATGCTCCCTGCCTAATGAACGTACTGACACCTCCCGTGACCAGACAGACAGTGACAATCGCCTGGCCATAGCCTACGCCCGGGAAGTCAAATTCAGTCAGCCGCAACAGCTTACCCAGCCACAGTGCGAGAACAACGCTAAATTGCCAGATGGTTCTGACACTCACTCCATTCACTGCACAGAGCCAAGGTTCTACCCGGGTTTTGGTAAGCACACGGTTAAACACAAAGAGAGTTCTGGCGAGCATAAAAAAGAAAAAACAACGAAGGTAACAGCACAATGTGTCGGGTTGATGGATTTTATCCAAACCGAAGTTTATGCCAAGAATCGAGGGCCCTCACCAGAAATCACGGCCACCATAAGCATTCTGCTTCAGTCAGGAACTTCAGAAAATAATATCCGCACCATTCTGTCTTCAATTATTACCATTGATTCAGTGTGTGTTCGCTTGCTGTCATTAGGACATGAAGAGAGCCTTTACGACCAGAAAGATCATTCAGCTTACTTTAAAACCAAAGTCTCCAACAGGCTCAGCAAACTGATGGATATGGTCAAGACTTGTGACTTCCTGTGTGATAATGTCAGCTCAGTTGTGGAAGCTTACAACAGCCTGAAACTGGAGAGTGACGACCATTATGAACTGATAAGAAGGGGACTTTTTCTCAGTGATGAAATGGGTGAAGTGGTTTTTGGTCTGGCTTCCCAATTTCTTAAAGTGCAGTTAGCGATTGGTAGTGTAATTAATGACACCACCACAGATATTGTTCGCATACCGACACTGCTGAAATCTTTCGTATTGTCCAGTTTGATGTCATTCGAATGCATGATTGAATGTCGATTAAGGGATCATGATGCCATCAGAAAAATTGCTTATCGCAAGCCCGGGATAAAGATGACAGCAAAAAAATATTCCGGGATCAAGCGTGCACAGCCGAAAATCAAAGAGCCACGATTTGAACAATCTCAGATAAACCACTCACTGCTAAATTTATGCAGGTCAATTGCCACTGTGGAGTTATTCGGCCGATTAAAGTCCAGAACCAAGCTGAACATCCTCGATCAGTCCCGTGAGCGCCTGTTTGAACTTATTGACCGGTTCGTGACAGAGACACACGTCACCGTAGCCGAGATGCTACTCATTCCCGGTGCCAGCACCATTGAAAAATACCTGCTTTATTCTGAGCTGCTACACGCCACAGAAGCCG
Source organism: Endozoicomonas sp. (assembly GCA_027942505.1). Taxonomy (GTDB): domain Bacteria; phylum Pseudomonadota; class Gammaproteobacteria; order Pseudomonadales; family Endozoicomonadaceae; genus Endozoicomonas. The sequence continues at coordinate 3,856 of JAQFVO010000464.1, forward strand.
CCCCGAAAAGACACATTGAGGCCAGAAAAGCCGTGATGGAAATAATTAACGACATGGCAGCCCAGAGTCAGGCAACCACGATAGCTGAGGATACTGACAACAACGAGGCTTGTACAGAGGAACATCTTCATTTTTCGGCAAGTGATATAGAGTTATCGACGTCATGGCGGCGCTTTCCTCTGTCCGATCATATTATGCTCGGTGTTGAAAGCGCCTGTAAGGGATTGATTAGAGATATCGAACAGAAAACAATCAAAGACCCGTGTTCTCAAGATTTGGATGCGGAGAAACTTTGGGAGGATCTGTACTATCTGGATCTGTGGATTAAAGATCTGTGCGCTACTGGGTTAATTAACATTAATGCACTAAGTACCTGCTCCAGCTTCCGTCAGTTAACGCTGCTCAGGAAGGGTCTGCACGAGGTAGTCAAAACGCATCAAGCGACGCTTGATGCGGCCTTTGAAGAGGCATCAAAACATATAACTCCTGAGCAAACAGAAATTGCTGCCGGGTTGTCATCGGACCCAGCGTTATTTTCCAACCCTGACCTGCTTAAAACCATCAACCACATCTTATTTGCCAATGGTGAGCTGACCATCAATGAGTGGAATGAAGAACAGGGAAAACGATTTGTTACTCTTTTGAGCAAAAAACATTGGTCACCTCATTCCCGATCATTAACAGCATTTATTGAATGTTGTCAACACGAAGACAAAATCAATGAACTCATTCAAAATTTTCGCCTGACATTCGCTCTTAAAACCTATGTTACCAGTATCCCTTCAACAATCCTCACGCCACAACTCACCGGGGATAAAATCAATCACTTTCATGAGGAGATTACCCAGTACGTTAAACTGACCAAAAAAATTCAGTCCGAATGGCAGGAGTGGAGCAAAAAAATCACCAGGATAAAACCGAAAAGTGGTGACGAGTATGAAGAACTGAAACTGAAACTGTTTACTGCATCACAGAACGCTTTACAGTTCAGCACTGAGCAGCAACGTCATTTGAGTGTTGGTCTTGATCTTATGCTTGAGAAACGCAGGCAGGTCCTGACCACTGACTTTCCCAAAATTTACCGTCTGGAAAAGAAGATTTATGATACATTAGCCAATAGAATTAAAAACCAGATAAAATCAGCAAAAAGAGTGAGCAAAAACAGTAACAAACCCTCCAGACCACAACCAGAGACCAGCGGGCAGCCCCAACCGGACAAGATGGGCTTTTTTATCACTACACCGCTGCCCGGACTCGGCTTCACACTGGATAACTCACCGCCTCTGAACAGCCTGAAAATCCCTTGTCTTGAGTCTGCCCCAGACAGCGGGTTGACCGGTAAACAACTGCTTGATCAATTCAGCCAACAGCTCCATATACAGGTGGCTGCCTACCTGACAGCTAACAATGACTTCTATTCGCCGCCACCGGGTGAACCTGCCAGCACTGGGTGCAGCCCGGGCCAGATAAGTTTTTCCGACTTTTTAGCCGGCACCCGGGTCAGGCTGGATGACGCGACCGTCACTAAGCAGCGCAATTTCTTTCATCAACACATTGCCAGTCAGGTTGGCTCTTTGATTCACAGTGAAACGCCTGTGGTATATATGGGCAGTCGAGCTTTTCAGACACAGTTGCAATCGCTCTGGGGAGCCAAGGTGCTGGAAGATCTCGATAAACTGCCACTACCAACAATCGATCCGGCCATTACCAGACGGGCAACAACCCCCAGAGATACCGACCTGCTCATCGTGGACAAAGACCAGATGGCTACCGTGAAACAAAAGATGTACGACACTCTGTTGAGCTCTGCCCAGAACAGCCCCGACTTGCAAACCGACTATGAAATTACCACCACGGACGAGCGAGTCGAGATTTTTTATGGCGCTAAATGCCTGACCTGCAATCTGATCCTGCATAAAAAAGGGTTTCTTGCACCGAAATACTGGATCTATGTCGTTGATCTGGTCACTTGTGTGGATGACGACGCGTCGGCTCTGCACGCCTTTGACTCTCCCGCACTTCCTTCGGGGAAAACAACCCATTGCCGACGCATCGACGTCATCATCATGGACGAACTCAAGCTGGCCGTCGAAATGCGCGCAGGCCCTCCGCGGGCACTGATGGCGATGATTCGCATCGCCTTCCTGGCCGCTCTGGAGACAACCAGTCCCAAACTTGATAACAGGGCCAGGTTGGCACTGACATACGCACTGGACACCGTTCATCACCATTTTCCCGATCCAGTCTTTGCCCAGCTGGTCACTGACTTGCGCTCAAACACGTTCACCGTCGTTGATCATGAAGGACAGCTTTTGGGGGTGAAAAAATCTTCCACACCTGATAAAACCAGTAAACCACACGACAAATAGCGTTTTTATAATCTCCCAAACGAAAAAAACCCGGAAATCCGGGCTTTTTTTGTGCCTGACTCAGCTCAGCTGCTCCATCACCTCAGCAGGAAAATCAGCATTGGTATAGACGTTCTGCACGTCATCCAGATCTTCCAGTCGATCAATCAGTTTCATGATCTTCTCAGCACCAGCCAGATCCAGCTCAGTCTGGGTGGACGCAATCATCGCCACTTCACCACCGGCTGGAGTTAAGCCGGCAGCTTCCAGGGCATCCTTGACCGACATAAACTCAGTCCATTCAGTCAACACTTCTGTTGAACCATCGTCGTTGGTCGTCACGTCTTCAGCACCCGCTTCAAGAGCTGCTTCCATCAGCTGCTCCTCATCAATGCCTGGCTCAAAGAAAATCTGACCCTTGCGCTCAAACAGGTAAGCGACCGAACCGTCAGTGCCCAGGTTACCACCATGCTTGGAGAAAGCGTGACGCACTTCGGCCACGGTACGGTTACGGTTATCAGTCAGACACTCCACCAACACGGCAATGCCTCCGGCGCCGTAACCTTCGTAGGTTACCTCTTCCATATTGGAGTCGTCATCACCGCCGGCACCGCGGGCAATGGCACGGTTGATGGTGTCGCGGGTCATGTTGGCGGCCAACGCCTTATCAACAATTGCCCGAAGTTTGGGGTTGTCTTCCACATTGCCACCGCCTTGCTTGGCAGCAACCACCAGCTCACGAATGATCTTGGTAAAGATTTTGCCTCGTTTGGCGTCCTGCGCTGCCTTACGATGTTTGATATTGGCCCATTTACTATGACCTGCCATATAAACCTCTGTGAAAATGTCTGGCTGACAACCGCCCTGCCGGGCGGTCGAAATCGATCAGTGACTGGTGGCAGACGCGGGATCCCGACGGATTCGCAGATTCAGATCCTGCAATTGCTGGCTTTCCACCTCGCCCGGGGCCTGGGTCAGCAAACACGATGCAGATTGCGTTTTCGGAAAGGCAATCACTTCCCGGATGTTCGTGGTGCCACACAGCAACATCACCAGACGGTCGAGACCAAAGGCCAGACCACCGTGGGGTGGCGCACCATACTTCAGGGCGTCGAGCAGAAAACCGAACTTCTCACGCTGTTCCTGTTCGTGAATGTCCAGCACCCGAAATACTGCCTGCTGCATCTCCTGACGATGGATACGCACCGAGCCACCACCCACCTCATAGCCATTCAACACCATATCGTAAGCTCTGGACAGCGCCTGGACCGGGTTGGCTTCCAGCTCTTCGGGTGAACAGGTCGGTGCAGTGAATGGGTGGTGCAGCGCGGTGAGCATCCCGTTGTCGGTCTCTTCGAACATGGGGAAGTCCACCACCCACAGCGGCGCCCAGTCACAGGTGTAGAGGTTCAGGTCTTCGCCTACTTTGCATCGCAACGCCCCCAGAGCTTCGTTGACGGTTGCCTCTTTATCCGCGCCAAAGAAGACGATGTCACCATTGGCTGCACCGAGTCGGGACATGATGTTCATGGTTACTTCATCGCCGAGGAACTTGATAATCGGCGATTGCAGACCTTCGACGCCTTTTTCCAGATCGTTCACCTTGATCCAGGCCAGCCCTTTGGCGCCATAGATGCTGACGAACCTGGTGTAGTCATCGATCTGCTTGCGGCTCAGTTCCGCGCCACCAGTGACTTTCAATGCGGCCACACGACCTTTCGGATCTTCTGCCGGGCCTTTGAACACCTTGAAATCAACACCGGCCATCAGGTCAGCCACATCCACCAGCTCCAGCGGAATACGCAAGTCGGGCTTGTCAGAACCAAAACGGCTCATGGCCTCGCTGTAGGTCATGCGCGGGAATGCCCCGCCAAGATCGATACCCTTCGTTTCCATAAACAGGGTTTTGACCATGGATTCGGTAATGCCCATGATCTGCCCTTCATCGAGGAACGAGGTCTCGATATCGATCTGGGTAAATTCGGGCTGACGGTCGGCCCGCAGGTCTTCATCACGGAAACATTTGACGATCTGATAGTACCGGTCAAAGCCTGACACCATAAGCATCTGTTTGAACAGCTGGGGCGACTGGGGCAGCGCGTAGAAGTGCCCGGGGTGTACCCGGCTGGGCACCAGGTAATCACGAGCACCTTCGGGCGTGGCACGGGTCAGCATCGGCGTTTCGATATCGAGAAAGCCGTGTTCTTCCATAAAGCGGCGCACCACGGCAGTGGCCCTGCTGCGCAGAATCAGCTTTTCCTGCATCTCTGGGCGACGCAGGTCAACCACACGATTGCGCAGGCGGACATCTTCACCAACGTCAGTGTAACCTTCAATCTGAAATGGTGGGGTTTGGGCCTGATTGAGAATCTCAACCTGCTTGCCGAGCACCTCAATCTCACCGGTGGACATATTGGCGTTGACGGTGCCTGCCGGACGTGGACGAACAATGCCGTTTATTTTCAGCACATACTCGCTACGGGCTTTGTCAGCCAGGGCAAAGGCTTCTTCGGTATCCGGGTCGACCACCACCTGGGCCAGACCTTCACGATCACGCAGGTCCAGGAAGATGACACCACCGTGATCACGACGGCGATGAACCCAACCGCACAGGGTTACTTCCTGCCCGTCATGGGAAAGATTCAGTTCGCCACAATAATGGCTGCGCATAATATACCTCAAATCAGGAATTCAATCGGACGAGGGCCCGGTAGGCGCTCAATCACCGGTAACCAAACAGCTCACACACTGGTGGCCGGGCAACTGCCACAACTGCTCTTGCTGTCTTTGGACGGGCAGTGATTATCACTGGAGGCCAGATTCTTTCTGCCACCTCCTTTAAAGTCAGTCTCGTACCACCCGCCCCCTTTCAAACGAAAAGACGGTGCACTTAACAATTTTTTCAGCGCTGACTGACCGCAAGCAGGGCAATCACTCAACGGCGCATCACTAAACTTCTGAATCGCCTCAGTCACTTCGGAGCACTGCTCGCACTGATACTCATAGATCGGCATTGATGCTGGTCTACCTCTAATTGAAAAACAGCCGTGCAGGATGGTGATCACCAGACACGGCCCGAATGTGCCGACGAATGTTTATCCGGCCGGCTACTTTTGTTTACTGACTAACAGAAAAAACGAGCATTATACCCCAATGGCGCGCTGAGTCAGCCGCTGTAAGACAAAAATCATCGCCAGAACAACGCGCTGGTCAAGCCCCGTGAGTTGTCCTTTAATAATCACCTGTTTTCCGATAGCCCTGCACCGTTAACGCAGCGCAAGCTTGAAAACAGGGACGTTATCTCGTGACGAATCATTCGGAATTTACGCCGACACTAATGCAGCAGGAGACATAATGGATGTGATCACACCATAATCGATGCGTATTGAACTGAAAAAAATGCCCCACAGAGTGTGGGGCAAGCAGTTAAAGCCGGATCATGCTTTACTGGCGCGGCGAATGGCCTCTTCAGCACGCTCACTGTCTTTTAACGCCTCGGCCACCAGAACATCGATTTCCCGCTCCTGCTCAATTAGTTGAGCTAATTGATTGGCGCCAACAGAGTCTACTACAGCACCATCCTGGTTTTTACTCAGCGCTTCTTCGATGTCAGCCATACGCTCTTTGATCAACAACAACGTGAAAGCCTGGGGATTATTGGCCCCTTCGAGGCTCAGGTTATCACCCAGAATCGGCTGATCCACCGGATTTTCTTCACTGGCTGTCTGTGTTGTGGCACTGATAGCAGGCTGTTCACTCTGGCTCACGGTATTTTCCGAGTTGCTTGCAGGCTCCGGTTTAACTGCGGGCTCTGGTTTAGTCGGGGCACTGGAATCAACCTTGGTGGCAAGCACCAGAGCCAGGCCTTCAGCTGCCTTAACAATTGCCTGTTCAGATGGCTTGGAACCATTATCGGCCGCCGATAATGACCGGAGATTTTGCGTTGAGAAAAACCTGAACAGATTATTCACCAGCTGAGGTGGCAGCAATTCGGGGATTGAAGAAGGAGGAGTCTCAGACAAAACAGCTGTCTCATTTTTACCTGGAAGTGCCGGCGACAGATTGGCTACCCCCTTTTCACCGGCCGGCACTTTGGGAGCGTAACGATCAGACTCTCTGGCCAGATGACGGTTATATTCTGCCAGAATCTTACTGGCCAGCACCGCCCGAACATCTTCCTTACCAAAGCGGATATCGAGCATCTGCAACTCCCGCTTCAATTCATCAAGCTCCTCTTCACCGGTTTTTAATGAGGATTTACTTATGCCTCCCACCTGAACTACCGGCATTTCCCGGGTAATCCGATCAAGATCACCGACCGCTGCGGTAATCGCTTTTCTGATTGAAAGGCGCGTCTCTTCGCTTTTTAGTTGCACTTCGAGCTTCTCAATTTCGTTATCGTCCGCCTTTTCATCTTTTTTTGTCTTAATCTGGGACTTAAGACTCTCTATATTTCTGCTAATTTCCTCAATTTTAGCCGGAGAGTTGCGCACCATATCTTTCGTTTGCTGAAACTCCACCGAACGAATGTCCATAGCCGCGACACCACTGAGTATTTTGATGTCATTCAACACTCCCCGCAGGGACAGCAACAAGTTTTGCGTATCAGAAAGATCGATCTGATCATCAGGCAGGTTGGCGTTTAACGCCACAACCGCCTTCAGGGCCTGAAGTTTGTTTTGCACGGCCTGGGCCAGGTAATTGCGGCTGTTCAGGGGGCTGTCGGCCGGAATATCCAGCAACACGCCATCACTGCGCCTGCTGACGGATCCCCCTGCGTGAGACATCGAGTTATCAGCACTGTAACCGCTGCTGACTGAACTGGCAGCAACGGCTCCGGGGTTGGCTTGAACACCGCCTGCGCCCGGGACTTGTGAACTTCCTGCACTTCCTATGGGATCCGACATGATGACACCCTCCCTGGGTTGTTCTTAAATAGCTGGCAAAACTGCCTATACGGTCGATCACCGCAGTTTGCTATTGACCTTGAGTAACAGTTTTTCTGCTTGCTGGCACTCATCCTTCCAGCCCTTGCCGCTCCTGAGCATGACTTCCGACAGAGCCTGATGGGCCAGACGCCACTGCTCAAGCTCAACAAAACAACGCGCCTGCATCAGTGATGCTCTTGGATCGCTCTCATCCAGCTTCTCCCCATGCGTCAGGGTCGCTCCCGCCCCGGCATAGTCGCCCAGCTCGTACTGAGACATGCCCAGCCCTAGAAAATAGGCATAACACGTGTGATCGAGCAGGCACAAATGACGAAACATTTGCAGCGCATCATGGTACTGACCGGAATTAAACCGGGCAAAGGCTACCTGATAAATGGTATCAAGCTGACACTGGTCAATATTGCGCAGGTCCTTGATGGTACCGCCCCTGGCCATATAATCCAGCAGCGGAAGTACTGGCTGGTCGTCAGTGGTATTCATAATATGGCTGGCCTCGTCCTTGATAACAGAAAGTTATCCATTAACTATATACTGTTGATCTTTATACTTTTGTTCTAATTGGTCTACATCGGACGTTTAACGCTGGAGTTAAATGCTGGCGTACCAGGACACAAAAAAGGGACATTAAAGTCCCTTTACTGGATTGCGAGCACCGGCAAACTACGATGCGGCAAACTCTTTGAGCTTTTTCAGCGGCCGAACCTTAACCTGAATGGATGCAGGTTTAGCCGGCACATCCATAAGCTCACCAGGTTTGAATGGGTTTGGCACACCTTTTCTGGCTTTTTGGGCTGGCTTTTTCTTGGTGACAATTTTCAGCAGTCCAGGAAGCGTGAACTCACCACAACTGCGCTTTTTGATGTGGCGTTCTACCAGGATACCCAACTCTTCAAGCACAGAGCTGACTTGCATACGACTGAGGCCAGTGTTTTCTGCAATCTCTGTGAGTATCTGGGTTTTGCTGTACTTATCTTTGATAGCGACCGCCTTTTTGGCAGGTGCTTTTTTGGTGACGCTTTTTTTGGTGACTCCTTTTTTAGTGGCCACTTTTTTGCTTACCGCTTTTTTGGCAGCGCCTTTTTGGGCAACGCCTTTTTTAGCACCTACTTTCTTAGCAGCCCCTTTTTTGGCAGCCATAGACACAACCTCCTGAAGAAAAATCCTTTTATTCGTCCCCTGCGAAGCAGGGTATTGAGTTCTATTTATTATTGCCTGACCGTCAAAGAGCAGCTTACACCCATGACGACTCTCTACCAGCTGTTGGCTTTTAGCCAGTGCACCCGATGGCTCTTTGCTGCCTCAGTTTAAAAGACAGCAACCACAAACCTCCAGATACTGGATATCACTATAATCTTCGTATTTTTTTACGTCGAGCACTTTTTAGCAAAAGATTCACTGGAAATTGTCGGAGTATTTGAGAAAAAAACACCGTAGCGGTAAATTAACTACTGCGTATTGGAAACCGTGTGTTCCATCAGGATAAGAAGCACCAACACTGATAACAAAAAAAGGGAACATCTCTTGAACTATTTCAACATCCTGCATCTGGTTGCCGGCTTTTCTGCGTTTTTTCTTGCTATTGCCAATATTGCCGGTCCATATCAGCCTACTATGGCTGGTGAAAATACCGCTGCCGTACTGCTTGCGGCTGCACTGGTCAATTTGATGGCTGTCAGCAAAGAAAACAGGAGAAAAAGCCAACTTATCGGTTCAGTTCTGCTGCTAGCCGGTATTGTCGCGGCATTTGGCTACACCTCAAATAATACTCTGGCCATAGCAGGCCTTACCCTTGACCAGGTTGATGATTGCCCTCAGCATCGGGACAATTGCACTGGTTGTGATTGATTTCCCCTTAGCGTTTCCCTATCGTTCGAGTGCAACTGATCAGCGCGAGAGCGGCTCGGTCAAGTGGTTTAATGTCGCCAAAGGGTTTGGCTTTATTACCCGGGACAGTGGTGACGACGTTTTTGTCCACTATCGCGCTCTGCGTGGAGAAGGTCACAAAACCCTCAATGAAGGACAACGTGTCGAATTTGTGGTGGTGGAAAAAGAAAAAGGGTTACAGGCTGAAGACGTCTCCATCGTTGACTAGCGAGCAATGCACCGCACGCACGGGATCAGTAATGCGGCGGCGGTGCTTCCTTAGTCTCTGACTCAACCAATTCTTCAAACTGCTTTTTCAACTGCGCAAACGCTTCAGTCAACCGCTGAATATCCTGCTGCTGTCGGGTAACCACGTCATTCAGCTGAGCGATGGTATCCTCCTGGTAACTGAGCTGCATTTGCAGCTCAAACAGTTCGTCTTGCATAACTGGCACCTCCCACGGGCAGTTAATTCAGCCACTTGCTGTTCAAGTGTCGTCCTGCGATGAACAATCAGCCAGTAAAAAGACCAGCCTGTGGTTATTGATGCGCAAAAAGCCACGTAAAAGACGCATTATCCGCCAGCCCCCGAGCGAGTTTTTCCGTCACTTTGTCCAATTCCTCGGGCTGGTATGGCTGTGCGGCATGCTTGCCCCAAACGGGTGCCGGCCACGCTGAATCGCCATAAAAACGCGCTATATGGTGAATATGCAGCTGAGAAACCACATTACCAAGCGCAGCAATATTTATTTTGTCCGCCAAAAACTGCATTTTCAGCAGTCGTGCCAAAACAGATGATTCAATCTGCAATTGCTGCTGAGCAGCATCTTCCAGTTGATAAATCTCCTGCACAGCAACAACACGGGGCACGAGAATACACCACGGATAAAGGCTGTCGTTCATCAACAGCAGCCGGCACAAGGGAAAATCACCAACCAACAGGCAATCACGGGCAAGGCGGGAATCCAGTTCAAAACTACTCACAACGAAGTCCATCCAGCAAAAAGTAATAGCGGTTTTCACCGCTGCGGTTGGTATAATAACCGATTGCCCTTAGAATGACGCTTTATTTCACTCCCCGTACAGCCCGGTAAATAGACACATGAGAACCAGTCAGTATCTGATTCCAACTCTCAAGGAGACACCAGCCGACGCCGTGGTCATCAGCCACAAACTGATGTTGCGCGCCGGCATGATCCGCAAGCTGGCCTCCGGCCTTTACACCTGGCTACCGCTGGGTTTAAGAGTCCTGAAAAAAGTGGAAAATATCGTGCGCGAAGAGATGAATCGCGCCGGCGCCCTGGAAACGCTGATGCCCGCTGTGCAACCTGCCGAGCTGTGGCAGGAAACCGGCCGATGGAATCAGTTTGGTGCCGAACTGCTGCGTTTGCAGGACCGCCACGGGCGTGACTTTGTCATTGGTCCAACCCACGAAGAAGTCATTACCGATATCGCCCGCAATGAGTTGAACAGCTACAAACAGCTGCCCATCAACCTGTATCAGATACAGAGCAAGTTTCGCGACGAGCGTCGTCCACGTTTTGGCCTGATGCGCTGTCGCGAGTTCCTGATGAAAGACGCCTACTCCTTTCACGCCAGTGAACAGTGCCTGAAAGCTGAATACCAGAATATGCACACTACCTACTGCCGCATCTTTGATCGCCTCGGTCTGGAATACCGCGCAGTGCAGGCCGACAGCGGGGCCATCGGCGGCAGTGGTTCACAGGAGTTTCATGTACTGGCCGAATCCGGTGAAGATGCCATTGTCTTCAGCGACCAGAGCGACTACGCCGCCAACATCGAAAAGGCCGAAGCACTGGCCCCTACTGGCGAGCGCCCGGCACCGTCTGTCACTATGACCCTGGTGGATACACCAGACGCCAAAACCATTGACCAACTGGTTGAGCAGTTTAACCTGCCGGTTGAAAAGACCATTAAAACCCTGATTGTCGCCGCAACAGAAGAGGCTGACTGCGAGTATATCGCCCTGCTGATTCGTGGCGATCATGCACTCAATGAGGTTAAAGCCGAAAACCTGACCGATGTCGCTTCGCCCCTGCGCTTTGCCGAAGACGCTGAGATCAAGCGCATTATGGGCGCAGGTGCCGGCTCTCTTGGGCCGGTCAACTGCCCGATCCCGGTCATTGTTGATCGCGCCGTGGCCAAGATGGCGGATTTCACCGCCGGAGCCAACATCGAGGACAAACACTACGTTGGTATCAACTGGGAGCGTGACTGCACCTTCAGCCGTGTAGAAGACCTGCGTAATATTCAGGAGGGTGATCCAAGCCCCTGCGGCAAAGGCCAGCTGTTTATCAAGCGCGGCATTGAAGTAGGTCATATTTTCCAGCTGGGCACCAAATACAGCGAAGCCATGAACGCCACCGTGCTCAGTGACAATGGCAAGAGCATCCCGCTGGCTATGGGTTGCTACGGCATTGGCGTATCGAGAGCCGTTGCCGCTGCCATTGAGCAGAATAATGATGACCGGGGCATTATCTGGCCGGAGGCTATTGCACCCTTCCAGATCGCCCTGGTGCCCCTGAAAATCGAGAAATCAGCAGAGGTTCGTGAGGCGGCCGAGGCGCTTTATCAGGAGCTGACGGCTGCCGGTTTTGAGGTATTGCTGGACGACAGAAAAGCTAGTCCCGGGGTGAAATTTGCCGATATGGAACTTATCGGTATTCCTCATCGCGTAGTGCTCAGTGACCGTGGGCTTAGCGATGGCATGGTGGAATACAAGCACCGCACTGCCAACGACAAGGAAGATATTCAGCTCCGTGAAATCATCAACCACCTCAAAGCACGCATCAACGCGTAACACACCGATCCTACCCTGCGGGCGAGCACGCCGCAGGGGCCTGGGTTGTATCCTTGGCCTCTGCCTGACCCTGACCGGGGCACCTGGCTGGGGTCAAACCACCCCCTCCAGTCAACAGCATCCCAGCTCCGCCACTGCAGACTTCGATACCCAGGTCTGGCTAATAGATATGTCTGCCCGGCTGGAAAAATACATCGACGATCCGGGGCTGCGCCTGGAGATGGCCAGACGCGTCCATTATGAAGCCCGGAAAGTTGACCTGCCACCAGAGCTTGTGCTGGCGGTTATCCACACCGAATCGACGTTTGATCCCGAAGCCATATCCTCCGCCGGCGCCCTGGGCCTGATGCAGATTATGCCTTTCTGGAAGCTCATCATCGGTGAGAAAACAGATGACCTGATGAACCTGCACACCAATATCCGCTACGGGGTAACCATCTTGCAGCACTACCTGGAAAAAGAGAACGGCAATCTGACCCGGGCACTGGCGCGCTATAACGGCAGCCTCGGAAAAACCTGGTATCCCGAACGGGTGTACGCCAATCTGGAACGTCACTGGGAGGCTGATTAAGCGTTAATTGTCATCTTGGTCCGGAATTTTTTTGCTACTTTAATCCCCATTAATAAAAAATCTAAATTCCAGGGCTATAAATGGCATGTTCCCGACAATTCTCTACAGTGCTCCGTTCCCTCACTTCGATCCTAATTGCCCGGATTGCGTGAGGGAGCAACAGGCTCTTGTTTTTAACCAAAAGAGCATCAGATCCACCACGACACTCAACCCTCTGGCCAAAGAGTTCGTACCCGGGCCGGGCCGGGCCTCAAAAGCCGAGACTTCTGCTCATCACCACGGTGAGAGTTCCCACGATGGGGCACCGGTTATCGGTGACCTCGAAGCCTTTCCACCACTACCATCTGTGCGAGCCTGCATGAAAGAGTCCGGGAGTGACCAGGCCCCAGACACTTCCGACAAAATATGCCTACGGCAAACGGCCCAGCCGGACAAAGCCGATAATAAGCCCCCCCGAAAAAGCAACGAAAAGGACACCCCCCCTCTCCCCCACACACAAGTACCAATAGAACCCGCCCCGCCGGAGCAAAAGGCCTGGCATGTTGCTGTGGCAATTAACCAACCCCAAATGAAAGCGACAACCTCAGAACTGCCCCTCCTGAAAACGGCAGCACCGAAGCCGAATCCTTCGTCCGGGAGTCCGAGTGTTGTGACCAGACCGATGGTGACAAGCGCAGAAGAAATAGTGGCAACCGAAGAAAAAGCAAAAGAAAAAGTTCCCGCAAGAGCCGCTGCGAAAAAATCTGTACCAACCAATGAGGAAGTCGCTTCGACGCCACCTGTAAGCAACAAAAAACCGGACAAAAGTACTGGCGTAAAAACGGCTCCAGTCAGC
>JAQFVO010000494.1 GCA_027942505.1 Endozoicomonas sp.
TCAATGCCTTAGGTGGGACAATCGATCAGGAGCAGGTGGTCAACAGCACCGTCAGCGATGAGCAGACCGAGGCGTCCGTGGCAGCCTTCCCTGATGGTGGATACATCGTTGTCTGGATCTCTGATGACAGCGGCGAGGACCTGGTGATGGCCCAGCGTTATGACAACGCCGGCAATCCTGAGGGCGGTGAGTTCCAGGTCAATCTTACGACGATAACGCCAAACCCTAACGCGAGTAGCTCTGAAGAGTTCCAGTCACCAAAAGTGACGGTTCTCGACAATGGCAGATTCGCCATCAGCTGGACACACGACGAAATCGGCCCTTCGATCAAAGAGATGGTCCGTTTCTATGATGCTCATGGCAATGTCCTGAACAACGATCAGATCTATTCACAATCAAATGAAGAAGTCTCAGCATTCCATGCCCTGAGTGCTAATCGCTACGCCATTACTCTGGTTGATACCGGCACCAGTCAGGTCAAGGTGCGCATTTTTGATGATTCGGGGGACCCTGAAAGTGACATCACCATCGCCAACGTGACCAGCTTGCAATGGACACAGCCGGATATCATAGCCCTTGATAACGGCGGTTTTGCCATAACCTGGCGTGACGACCGGACAACCAGTGATAGCGGCCAGCTGGAAATCTTCGATGTCAGTGGTAACAGTGTTCATGGCCCGTTCTCTTTTGGCGATGCAGCCCCCAGTGTTGATGATAACAACCACAATCTCACCAAGGTGATACAGCTCAACAATGGCACCCTGGCCACCAGCTATGAAAGTGCCGGTACCTGGTATATCCAGCGCTGGAACAGTGATGGCACTGAGCGCGGCACTGCCATTGCCATCAGTGACAGTGGCGTAGTGGCCGAAACCAATGTACAGCTGATGGCAGTTGGTGATGGCTTTATGGCGACGTTTGTGGCCGCTGATGCCGATGGCGAGGGTGTTTACACCCAACTGTTCAATGGCAGCGGGGTGGCGATGGGTGATCCGATACTGATCAACGACACGACGACCGGTGATCAGCAGGCACCGGCGATCACTGAACTGGCCGATGGCGCCATCAAGGTAGTCTGGAGCAGTAACCACAGTGGTGACTCGGATATTTACCAGAAGACGCTGGTGCTCGGCCATCAGGTGGGTGAGCACGCACAGCCGGGTACTGTGGTCGGTCAGGTGCGTGCTACTGATTCGGATGGCGATACCTTGACCTTCAGCCTGATCAATGATGCCGGTGGTCGCTTTGCTATTGATGCCAATACTGGTGTTATCAGCGTGGCCGGAGTTTTGGATTATGAAGATTCCAGCAACCACGAGCTGCAGGTCAGGGTTACCGATGCCAACGGTAAATTCAGTGAGCAAATGTACGTTATATCTGTCGCGGACCGCCAGGAGGAAGCAGTAATCGGTGGCATGGATACCGGCTCTGTGACCGAGTACGGCAGCACCAATCTGCATGCTGGCAGCGGTACCCTCACCATCACAGATGTAGATAGTGGCGATGAGCAGTTTTTCACTGGAAACTATCTCGGCCAGTACGGTGCTCTCACTCTGGACGCTGCCGGTAACTGGGACTACACCGTCGATTACACCCTGCCAGCAGTTAATGTTCTGGAGGTAGGTGACTCGCTGATCGATACCATTACCGTCCGCTCGGTGGATGGCACCAGCCACGATGTCAAGGTGACCATCCACGGTGGGGGTAACCCGCCGGTGCCGGCAGGAGCGGAAAATGTGAATGAACACATCATGGCTGCCTATGATTTTGCCGAAGGCTCAGGCCTGAGTCAGCAGGACTTGACCCAACACGGCCATGACGTCACGTTTGATAACGGTGTGGCCCGCAGCGGCAACGGTGCCACCACTACCAGTGGCAGCGGTACCATCGACCCGATGACTATTGGCGGTGACATTACCATCGCGTCCACCTTTACCTACCACAACTTCCATAGCGGGGCACGGATTTTTGACCTCGGTAATGGCCCGGCCTCGGATAATATTTACTTAGTCAGCTCAACCCTCGGGAGTCTTACCGCCGTCATCTACGACGGTGCCACGTCCCTGGGCAGTTTGAGCGTAAGCAATTTCTACACAGAAGGGGAAACCTTCCACGTTGCTCTGACTGTTGACGCCGGCGGCCATATGCGCCTCTATAAAAATGGTGTTGAGGTCGGGGATAAGCTCATTGGTCAGGCACCAGCAGTTGTAACACGTTCCACTAACCTGGTGGGCAGGGGCAGCTGGAGCGCTACTACGACTGATGGCACCGTCAAGGATTTTGTTATTGTTGACCAGGCTCTGGATGCGGACGGTATCAGTAACCTCTACGACGTGGCACAGTCCGATAAAATCGCTCATCTGGTTTCCGCTGATCTGAGTGCTGTGCTCGACCAGCAAGAGGGGGTCAACACCACCCTCATCTCTGAGCAGACCGATCCGTTTGTGGCGGCTCTCCCTGATGGTGGCCATATCGTTACCTGGATATCTAATGATACCGGTCAGGAAATGGTAATGGTCCGGCGCTATGATGCTGCCGGAAATCCCGATGGTGCAGAGTTTCATGTCAATAGTTCAGACTCTATCGGCTCTGAATAATTCAGTTCCCCAAGCGTGGCAGTTCTCGACAATGGTAATTACGCCTTGAGTTGGGCTCACACCAGAGATGGGCAATGGAACGGGGGCAAGGTACGTTTCTTCAGAAACACACC
>JAQFVO010000507.1 GCA_027942505.1 Endozoicomonas sp.
GGTTCAGTTTTTAACTTTCCGAATCAGGGAGTCGATGCCCTGCGGGGGAACCATTGTTTGATGCCTTGGTCAAAAAATCGTATTACAACGATCTCATAACAACAGCTGGATCAGCACACATGTTGCAAACGTTAGGAAGGGGTGAAGTTGGCCGGGGTGCTGAAATCTCCCCAGAACGTATACCTTTACACCAGACGAAGAATACCGGGTTATGGTTGCATTGGCATATCCGCACATTACCCGACGAAGTGCTATCGCACATTTTCAACCACCTGGAGTGTGACGACATTGCGCAGGTGAATGATACCTGTCAACGATTCCGGAGGGTGGTTCATGAGCGTCACTGGGAAGCTCTTTTATTCAGCCAGCTACCGATGCTGTTGAAGAAGCAGCACCTGCAGTCACTGCCATTGCAGAAACAGTTGGTGCAAGATGGCCTGCACCCTTTTATCACCAAACCGTCTACCGGGGAGTGCGATGTCTTCAATGCTGAGCAACAGGTTGCGGTAGCGTGTGTGCATCCCCAGAGAAGAATGGTGGCTACCGCCCGGTACCGTCCTGTGGAAGTACTTTCTGAAGACCTTGGTAGTGGTGCGCAAGTGGTTTATGCCCCGACCAGTAGTAATATTTTGATTTACTATAAAAATCGTCCTTGGGTGTACCTGATCGGCCAGAACGACTCAGGCTTGTGGTCAAAACAGTTATTAGATCAGTCAGTCCATGATCCCGACTGCCGCCTGCTCAGTGGCGTGAGCTTCAGCTGCAATGGACGTTATTTGTCTGTTTTTTCCTGTATGAGAACGATTCAAATATACAAATTTGACAGCGGTAGTTGGCAGTTTAATAAACAACAACATATAGAGGAGGGATACCAGTTTGAGGTCAGTCCTTCCGGGAAATATCTGGTCGCTCTTACCATAACCGACAGTATTAACAGCATCAGATGTTTCGATGAGGCAAATTGTTGGATATCAATGCCGATGCCAGGTGGTAACAAGAGGGATCCCGCTGTTCAGTGGTGCCAGTTTTCCTATTCAGAACAACATATTGCCATCAAGTATAAGAAAAAACTGGTGATCTTATCGGTAAATTGTCAGCAGCGCTGGAAACAGTCGTGGGAAACCACCTGGAGCCGGTGCACTGAAATTGTCTCCCTGCGATTTTCCCCTTCAGAGCAGTATGTGGTCACCAGTTATGCGAGAAAAGTGGTGACCTTATCTCAGGATGGCGGGGGTAGCTGGAACGTA
>JAQFVO010000538.1 GCA_027942505.1 Endozoicomonas sp.
AGCTATATTCCGTGGGAGAAATTTTCCCAGTTCCTGAAACGCTTCCCCCTGACACCGCCAAGAATCCAGCATCAGTACTACCCGTTCATCTGGCAACCGTGGGTTTTGATATACAGTTTTTTGCTCATTTCACTTTACTGGCTTGTGCCTGAAAGGGCTCAAACCTGCAGCGAGGTCAAGCCTGTTAACAAATTGATGTAAGGAACCGGGCATTATAGACACCTCGGTGAACGGTTGGTAGTCAGTGGCAACGTCAACGGAACAGGGATTACTACCATCGGCTGCGGGGGCAGTCATGCACCGGGCGAACAACACAGTATGCCAAAGGCATTGTAGACGCAGCGTGGCAGAGACACCAAAACCGATACTGATTCTCAGGAAGAGGAGGTATTTCCGGTTGGCAGCCATTCTTAATCGCACCATTTGTCAGTACAACTAATCAATATGTCATCAGGCGCCTGTTTTCCTTGCCTTGGAAATTAGTATGTTGAACATATCGATCATTTAATGATCACATTACGAGAACGTTTCCCCTATCTGCCAGTGGCTGCCTACACAACAACAGGTGAGCAAAATGATATCAACAACCGGGAATTCCTGTGCTTTGAGTATTCACTCGCCCACTCCCCCGAACAAGCCTGATTTACCCAAATTCCAGGAATTAACTGATCAACAAACCTGCACTGCAACACAGATTCCCAAAAAACTGAATCTTGCTGAAATTACTGCCATGGCCAAAACCAACACCTACATCAAAGGCATGAGTAAAGTACCTGATTTTCAGCGAGTGGGTTTTGAATCGGAGTGCAATGGCATTGCCGTGGTAAAAAATACTCGAACCATAAAGCCCACACTCTGCCCCGATAACCGGTACTGGTACTACCCCGGCAGTCTTAAAACCCAGGCTTATTTTGACGAGCTGCCAAGTGAAGATCTACTGAAAGGACAGATTCTGGCCAAAACGGCACAGACAGCAGCCGGAGTCCCACTGATCGCCTTGACAGCAGAGCTGTTGGGGTTTTCACATCTTGAGCATATCTATTGTCCTGAGCTGATCACTGCGCCACTAACCCGGCAGGAGTTTGCACAATTAAATATCCAGACTTCGCTGGATCACTTCCGGCGCGTGTTTATCAGCCATCTCACCCAGCCGAAGGCGTACCCTCTAAGCGAAGTTATTGCAATCTGTAACAACACCAGGCCGCCTGATGCCATGGCATTGATTATTGAAGACCAGGCACCAAAGAACCCTTACAGTCATCACCCGGTCGGCCGACCAGTGGACTACTCATTTTACTCTGACCCTGTGGCAGCCACACTCTGGCAGACACAGGCCAATATCGCCATCCCCTTTAAAAACATAAAAAATCTTCATTTCGTTATGGAGCAGGAGGATCAGCTAAAGAAAACCATTGAAGCCATTTGCAGCGACCGCGTGTTCAAAAAACTCTTTATCGAGCCACTGCAAAAGAACCCGCTCACCGACGCATGGCTGTGGCACTTTCTCTATCTTGCCATCTCCTTTGGCTCTCATCTTGGACCGGAGGATGCAAAAGACTCATGGGCAGAATTACCTAAATTCCGCCTCCTTAATGTAAGGTACTCACACCACCAGCTGATGATGGAAGTGCTGGATGAAGAAGGCGTTGATATTCTATCAACAGCAATACTAAACGATGCAGGCAAAAAAACAGGCTTTATTAACCGCATTCGACAAACAGTCAACGACCATCACTCACAGGAGTATGAAAAGAAGGATACCAGGCAAAACCCCGAGTTTAATTACTGGCTGCATGACTACTTTGATGACTTAACCAATCTGTGCGAACTGCGTAAAAAACACGGAAAATCGACCGTATATAATGCCAACACCAACGAGCCTTTTATTCTTGTTAACGACTCGCCGTATTACTTATCGTTCACACTGTTAAACTCCTTGCGAAATTTGCGTGAAAACTATTATTGCTCCGTTCTACCCACATATACTAACGACAATGGTGAGCCTTGTACCGTACTTGAAAGGCGCTACACACCCAAAACAACCTACTCAGTGACTCAGGGGGAACATTACCCATTTACCAGCCAGTCAAACTGGTATAGCAAACCCACCGAAGAAGAACAAAGGCATTTTAATTTATATTGGGCATAAGTAGCTGGCCATATGAAATCAAATATTTCATATGGCCAGCTACTTAACGTTTTCATCACCGTTCAATTCCAAGGTTATTGATCAAAACTGTTGATAGTGCATGTTCTGGCGAACGTGAACCAATGGATAGAAAGCATAAAAGCGGAAATAAAAGATGATATCAGCAACCGGTATTACCTGTCCCCTGAGGACTAACTCAACCATCGATGGGCCTGGTTTACACGGAACCAGGGAGTCAGATCAAAATACCTGCACATCAATACCGTTTCCCGAAAAGCTGAGTCACGCGGAAATTGCCGCGATTGCCACAACCAACAAATACCTTAACGGCATAAATGGGGAAGAAGATTTTCGGCGCGTGGGTATTGAATCGCAGTGCAATGGTATTGCCATCGTAAAAAAAACTCAAACCACTCTACCCTCGCTCCGTCACGGTGAAGTTCCGCAATGGTATTACCCCCGAGATCATCATGACGGACCACCGCATGAAGTTCTACTGAAAGGTCAGATTCTGGCCAGAACTGAACAGACCGCAGCTGGAATCCCGCTGATCGCGTTGACCGTGGAGCGGGAAGTTAATGACTTAGATTTGTCGCATATTCATATACCAGAACTGATCACTGCACCATTAACCCGCCAAGAGTTCGCACAAGCCAATATACAGCCCTCGCTTGACCACTTCAGGACACTGTTCATCAACCATCTCACTGAGCTGAAGATGTATCCCTTAAGTGAAGTCATCGCCACCTTTAACAGCACCAGAGCGTCCAATGTTCCGGAGTTGATCATTGAAGATCAGGTACCACTGAACGTCAAAAGCCACCATCCGGTCGGTCAGCCAGTGGACTACTCATTTTGCTCCACCCCTCTGGCATCATCATTCTGGTGGACACAGTCCAATATTGCCATCCCCTTTAAAAACATCAAAAAACTGCACCAGGTTATGGATCATGAGGGCAACCTTAAACAGGCTATTGAGTCTATTTTTCATGACAGTGTGTTCAATAAGTACTTTGTCGAGCCTCTGCAAAAAAACCCGCTGACCGATGCCTGGCTATGGCACTTTCTCTACCTTGCCATGCCATATGGCATTTGCCTTGGGCCAGCCGACGCAAATGACTCGCAGATAATGGTACCTAAATACCGCCTCTTCAATTTAAGATATTCGCACCATCAGTTGATCATGGAAATAATGGATGACCAAGGGATTAACATTCTGTCAGAAAAAATTTTGCATGATACCTTCAAAAAGGCCCTGTTCATTAACATCATTAGAAGAGAGATAAATCATTATCACCAACAGAACTACCAAGAGGATGCCGAACAAAACTCTGAGTTTCATTACTGGTTGCAGGACTACCTCGATGACTTGATCAATCTGCGCAAGATACGCAACCTGCATGGCAGATCGACTGTATACAATGCCAATACCAATCGGCCTTTTATTCTTGTTGACGATCAGCCCCACTATTTACCATTCGAACTGTTAACCTCGTTCCAACATTTGAACGGCGACTATTATCGCTCTGTTCTGCCAACACATACCAATAACAGTGGTGATCCTTGCACCGTCCTTGAAAGACGTCATATTACTATTAATTCCTGCTCATTGACTCAGCATCACCCTTTCACCAGCCAGTCAAGCTGGTATAGCCGACCTACCGAAGAAGAGCAAAAACATCTGGATTTATACTGGGCGTAGTGTCCTTGGCATATTCACTCATGGGCAAAAATTTATTAAACAGCCGAATATTCTCGCAAGCAAGTTACGCCCAAAAAGCCAGAACCAGCGACCATTTCGTGCCAAAATATTTAAACGACGATAAATTTATAACCTGTAACCGTTTAGTTTAATTTCCTCCACCAAAAATTATCGTATTTTTTGTTACCAGTTACTTATTTAAAGCTATGATTCCCTGGGTTTAATGAGAATTAACTTTAATACCGAACATTCAACCCATCATTATAAAACTAATGTCGTTTATTTAATTAAAAGGTAGTAATAGTATGATATCCGGCAATGTTCATACAAACCCCATGACCACTTTGCAAGCACCCAACACAAGTATTAACACGACAGCCTCGTCAATGTTTGCAGCACGGTCTGTCAAACCGGAATCAGCTGATGATTTAAGGCAGGACATGTTACGCTTGGCCGGTGGTGATGAACAACGGGCCGCCCTGCTCGAAGACGTTGCTAAAGACGGTGGTAAAGCCCGGTTCAAACAGCTATTGGAACGCCTGCGCGATGCCGCCGGCGAGCCTGACAGAGCAAGAAACCAGTTCTCACCGGTCTACGTTCCCGGGAATCAGTTGGAAGAGAGACGTGATGACGAGTTAACCCGTAACCATAAATATGTAAGGCTCGGTGATTCACATCCAAATCATCTGCAAGAGAGAGAGAACAGAGACGGGGAGTCAATCTATAAGTTCAAAACTCACGTTCGCAACGGGAAATCGCTGTCTGTAACAAACAACATTGAGTTGTCCGACTGTTTTTATACCCAAGGAAGAGGCAGTGAAAAACAAGACCTGATTGAGTCAGTGTATCGTTCCAATCCTGGGTTGGCCAAGCGGACCGGGGCCTACCTGAACGAATGCCCCGGAATTGGGAAATACTTTTACTCCGCGGAGTTTAATGCCAACATCCAGACCAGAGGCATAGCCAATGCCACGATTTTTCGGCTGATTCCCCACTCCGAAGGGCTGTTTTTTATCGATGGTAAAAATACCGTCCGCAAACTGAATGTCGAAAGAAATAATGTGGAAGATTACAATCGGTTAGTGGACAGAGGCAAGCGCTTCGGGCAAAGCGGTCAATCACCATTTACCATCAATGTGGAGAATCATAACGGTGACCATTTCCTGACCATCAAAGCTGGTTGTGATTACGCACAGTTTAAGGATGCAGATAATCGTTGTTACATTCCCTTTGCCGGTGCACAAACGCCCCTGTTCACCGCGACGTGCTGCCAAGAGGGTGACCGGCAGCTGCAGGACATCAAGTATCTGTACGTGGCACCGCTGGAACAAGGAGGCTGGTTCAACGTCAAGTTCCGCGTTATCATGCCTGACTTCAATTGGAAAGAAGACACAGCTACCGGGGAATCCAAGGTAAATGTCTTGATCGATGGTGAGGATGTCGTGAATACCAACGCCCGGGTCGGTAATAACAACTGGAGAGCTGGTTTATCATACAGGCCCGGTGCCAAGAATATCAGTGAGCCAGTTGGCTACCATGTCCAGTTCGGTATTGCCGATGCCTCGGGCGAAATGGTGGTTAAAATACAGGATCCCTATATCAGGTCTACTTCGTCAGAGATCTCGCAAAGTGACATCCCATTCCCGGATCAGGCTACTACCGGTTACGACTTTGTTTCCGGCGAATGTCAAGAGGGGA
>JAQFVO010000578.1 GCA_027942505.1 Endozoicomonas sp.
ATCAATGCCAGCAACATGGTGTAAATCAGCAAACGCCCGCCCCTGGGGGTTTTGATCAGCACGGCAACATTGGTGTCAGAGATATATTCCATATCTTCGGGCAACACCTCGGGCTCATCACGATTGGATGGCTCTGGCCCGTTATCAAGATTGAATGACAGATCGGACCGGTCCAGCTCCGGTTGATCCACCTCCCCCTTTGCTCGGTTTGGCTCATCAATGTGCTTCACAGGCGTCTCTCTTCAATCTTTGAAATCCCTATCGCTGCATTCAGGCTCAGTCAATTATCAGCTTGCCCTGATTGAGTGCTTCGTCTACCTGGTGGCCAGCGGCCGCAATATGGCCACTCAACAACAATTAATCGGTCAACTGGCTCAAGCATTGAGGCTTTGTGTCTCCAGTACTAACGTTTTGTCCTGACATTGGCTTTTGAGGACCACCTGCGAGGAGATTTCCGATACCGGAGGTTTATGGGCTTTACAGCCCAATTCGAGACGCTCAGAGGCCCTGATGAAGACCTCGGCAGAAACTGAGCAATCTGAAGGGGCATCCGCGATTTCAGCGACTCCCGGGAGTAGGGATTGCCAAAATAACGGGTCAGCAGGACAAGGCATTCGAGAAGATCGTCGCCTCTGGCTGGTGGTTCATAGGGAATATCCCATCATTCTTTGTACTGGAGTGATTCATTGCTACCTGCTGATTGTTACGTCCGTGATATCGGGTCAGCTGACACTCCATAAAAAGAGTTTTGCTGACGCCCCTCTTTTTTGCTCGTACTATCGAGCCTCCGCTTATTGAGTTACCTCTTGAAAGGGAGTCGCAAAAAGCATAAAAGCCTTGAACCACGAAGGCCACAAAGGAAAAGAAAAGCTCTTCTTTGTGCTCTTCGTGTCCTTCGTGGTTCCCTTCTTTTCAGTGCCTTTTTCGACACCCTCTTGAGGGGAGGCTGAACTGTCAAAACACCATACCGAAGTCGCTGATGTGGGCAGTGATGCTTTACTCATCAAGCCGCAAATTACCATCACTGACGAGCTTGTTGATAATATCGGCATCCGTATTACCCAGCCCGGACAGATCGACACCTTCAAGCTTCACTTTCTGGACAACATCACCACCGGCCTGGGCGCGAATCTCGATAGTGCTGTCACCGGAGGCAAAATTGAAACTCAAATACTGATCAAGCGCGGCATTCTCCTCACCGATCAGCACATCACTCAGATCAAGCACATCACCACCGACTCCGCTCTGGAAATCCTTGATGATATCTTCCGCCGGACTGCCGGCCGAACCGAGGTCATCGGGCTCCCATATGAAGGTATCGGTACCGCCACCACCGATCAGGATGTTATCTCCGGAACCGTTGGTGTCATGAATAGACTCAGCAGCATCAGTACCCTGTGTTATCCAGCCGACATTAGAGGGCGTAAGGTGATTGCCTGCTGAACCACTATCCTGAGAATCACCATCGAGCTTGTAATGACTCAGCAGGTTCGCCGAAGATACATCCGGGTTATTCATCTCACCCTGAATGTCCGCGTCGCTGCGGACCACGTCCCATATTCGGACATCACGCATCTCTCCGGTAAAGGCCTGGCTCGCGTTATACCCCCCCATCTGGCTGTCCGCTTCCTGACCTAATACCAGACCTCCACCCGACTCGATGCTATGCCCCTGCATGAGGGTACCGGTATCTTCCAATGATCCGTCCAGATAGGACTTCACCTGACCACTGCTGCTTTCCCAGGTGAAAGCGTAGTGATGCATTTCGCCATCGAACAGGTCCGGCAGAGTGACGTTGTGCACAGAGCCGTTGATATAAACTCCGACCCTGTTAAGAGAGGGTTTCAAAAATATCTGCACTTCATCCGTAGCAGACGTTTCGTAGGTCAGTGGGGTCTCGGCGGTATTACTCCCCGGCTTCATCCACAGCTCAACGGTTATGTCTGTCGTGGGGAAGCTGTTCACTGTGTTCATGACGGCATAACTGTTTACGGAGCCGTCCAGAGACATTGTCCGGACAAGGGTTTCCTGATGGTCCTTGACACCCACAACGTATAGCTGATCACTGAATTCACCATTGGCATCAGTGACCCTGACCTCCAGCTGGTGGCTGATGGCACTTTCATAATCGAGATCGCCGGCCACACTCACTATGCCGGTATTGGCGTCAATGGCAAA
>JAQFVO010000634.1 GCA_027942505.1 Endozoicomonas sp.
GTGGCCACCACGGCACCGGCCAGCGTCCACGGCGATACCGACGCCGAGTTTTTCTGCCCCTTGCTGTGCTTGATGACATTGAGCACCTTGTTATCGCCATCGAGCACAATGGCGTACATTTCCTCCTGCGCCAGCTTGCGGATCGGGGCGATAAAGTGGCCCACGTCCTGCGGCCCGTTCAGGGTGTCGGTGCCTGCCCGGATCGTTCCCGTTTCGACGTGCTTAACCAGTACACGCTGGTTCTCGATGATCTGTTCCTTGCGGGCGTCACCGGACACGTCCGGGGAGGCAAACAGGCTTTGCTGACCGGCGTCTTCAAGGTCAGAACGTTTGGCGCGACGCTTGCGTTCCTCTACTCCGGTTTCGGTGTCTGGTCCTCTTTCGCTTTGGTACCGGTCGCGCTCCCGGCGCTTGTTGGCAATTCCCCCGTCCCGGGGGGCGTACTCTCCATTTCGCTCATCAATTTGTCGTATTGGGATTGTGCGTCCATCTTCATCTTTTGATGCTTTAGCATTTCCTTTTTCTGCTCCGGGGTCAGCAGATGCCCGTAGCGCAGATACGATTTTGTCCAGGTCTCCAAGCAGCTTTCTCGCGCTCTTTTCGCCTCCGAATCTTTCAGGGTCATTCTGTATTTCCTCTCTGAGTTCTCGAATATTTTTATCTGCCGGACTTTCGGTCGCTGCCCGCATTACCTCTTTGGTGACGTTGCCCTGGAAGCAGCCAGCGCCGCCGTACTGGTCGCAGGACGTACAGTTAAAGTCTTTGCTGGAGTCTGTAGGATGCTTGATCTTCTTCCAGCCGCCGTCTATGGGACAGACCTTTTTCATGCCTTCGATACCGAGCATCCTGCGCAAGGTCGCCTTGTCCCCTAATACTTTCTGCCCCTCCTTGATGGGCAGAGTGACCTTTATCCTGTCTCGGTTGGCCCGTTCAAATCGGATGTCGCCCTCGCTGCCATCAAAGACCAGCGCCAGTGGCAGGTCAGGATGCTGTGCCGCCAGGTCAAAGTTGGTGTTGTCCACCGACAGGGCGCGCCAGTTCATTTCTGGCACCTGCCGCAGAAATTCCGGGTTCTTGCTGAAGATTTGCAGCCGGATACCTTCGTTGTTCATCTGCTTAATGAACGGCAGCCACGCCATCGAGCCGTCGCCCATATCAAACAGGCGCAACGCCTTGTCCATGTAAAACTCGGCAGTCCCTTTGTAATCCACGGCAGCGATTTTAGCCGCCCGTACCGGGTCATTCTCCACGGCCCAGTTCACCACCTCGGACTTGATTAACGGGTTGCTGAACCGGTAATTACCCTTTGTGGCATAACAAAATGACGCACAGCCACGGCTGGGCAGACAGTCCACAAAGCTGCCGTTAATACTGTTGTGGGGCTTGCTGGCGTGGCCTATCAGGTCTTCCTTGTGGATGTAGCGCCACAAGCCATCCTTGCCGTGTTTTTCAATGTCCTTGAGCAACGACGCATTGTTCTTGTCGGACAACAGCGACCGGTAATCTACCTCCCGGCCTGCAATCATGTCATCAATGTTCTGCCGGATCAGCATGGCCTGAACGGTCTTTCTGGCCCACGGCGTATCGGCCAGCTGCTTTAACCGCTTGACGATACCCGCCTTGTCAGTACGGCCATCAAGATAGCGTTTGACCGCTGCCCGCTGGCTTGAACTCAGGCTCTTGATGCCCGGCACGGAATAGTGGGGCGCGGTGCGGGCATTGTACCAGCCGCGCTCCCGGCGCTTGGTGGCACTTCCCCCGTCCTGGGGGTCGTACTTACCCTTGCCTTCCTCGATTCCAAAAAAATCGTCGTCGGTCCACCCGTCGCTGTCCAGCGTCCCGTCGTCAATCTGATCAAGCAGGTCGTCTACTTCATCCCGTCGGGCTTCTCTGGCGGGGTCAGCTGGTCTTCCGGTTTGTTCTTGCTGTTCACTGTTTTGACCACTTCGTTCAGCAGATCGAACAGGCTCGGTTTGCTGTGGCTCTGCTGTTTTTGGGATCGGGGTGTGTTTTTCGCCATAGGTTTCCTCCAGGGCATTATTGGTCTGGTCGATCAGTTCATTCAGAGTGGCCGGTTTGCTCCCGAACATATCCCCGTCGGCCTGCGACTGCTTTTGCAGGTAGCGTTCTATCTGCCGGGCCAGCTCCCCGAGTGCCTGCCCCATCTGGCGATGCTTGTGAATATTAGCGTCAAACCAGCGGGCGAACATTTCCGCCTCCGGGCTGACCTGATCAAGCATGGACTGCTGGCGCAACAGTTCATCCACACTCTGCCCCCGGTTGCGGCTGTCCTGCATGATCCGGCTGGCCTCAACCAGTGCCTTAACCACGCCGTAACCGCCAAGATTGGGGTTCACAGCCTTTGCTTTGGCAAGCTCTGGCGCGGCCAACCCTAACGCATTGATCAGGTTCTTCAGGTCCGGCTTGTCTTCCTCAGCAAACAGGCTGTTCAGCCGGTCGTCGCCATAGGCTTTCATAAACAGGGCGGCCTCTATCCGGTCACGCATCTGTTTATTCCACTGGCCATCCTTGGTCTTTAACTGTCCGGCATCGCTGCCCAGCCGGTCGGCAAAGCGGGTCAGGAAGGTGTTGTTGGCCGGGTGCAGCAGGTCGCCGGTGCCATCGGTGTCAAAGTACTGCAAGTCGTCCTGGGTAATGCGACCGGCGTCAAGGCTGGCCTTTTCTGCCGGTGACATCGTGGCGGTATCCGGGTCATTGGCCCGTTCGGCAAACTCCCGGCGCTGCTGGTCATCAAGGGTGCCCTCGCGCTGGCGCACCAGTACCGGCTGGTCGAAGGCGTCCACGTCCTCCGGCTTGAGGCCAAAACTCTCGGCGTTGTCTTTCAGGTACTGGCGGTAAATCTCGGCGCGGTCTTGATGGCTGCGGTATGCCTTGCGAATCGCGGCCACCCGACCGTTGCCGCTTTCCACCACACGGTCACTGCCGATGATCGGCGCACCGTGACTGGCTAACGGATTGGCACCGAGTTTTTTCGGGTTCAGGGTGCTGGCGATATTACCAATCTGTGTTTCGCTTGACTGGCGGGCGCGGTCACGGGGCTGCATGGCTGCGGGGTAGTCGGGGTTAACGCGGCCTGTATCGCTGTGACTGGCAATCAGGTCGGACTGTTCATACAGGGCATACTGGGTGCTGATTTCCTGATCATTGGCGATGACGGGTTGTTTTCCCTTCCCCAGGGCGGGCTTTTTTCCCGACGGAGTGCCGGACTTTTGTTGTGGGGTTAGTCTCAGTCCTTCCTGTCGCTGGGCCGCTTCAATGGCCCTGACTTCCTGCTCAAAGCGGATGCCGTCGCCACTTTCCACCATCGCCTTGAGGTTGGCCAACGCCTCTTTCATGTTGCGCGGGGTAATGCCACGGCCACTTTTACGGGCCTGCATTTCCAGTTTGCG
>JAQFVO010000559.1 GCA_027942505.1 Endozoicomonas sp.
TTGTTAAACAGGGTGAATCGGTCAGTTGAATGTGATAAAACAGCCGCACTCAACAACCGTGGTGATGACAATGAACAGAATCTGGCTATTAATAGCAGCACTGGTGCTGACGGGGTGTGCAACACGACCCGGTGAGATATCGGACAACGATTTGAACTGGTCAACCAGTAATATTGACCTGCCGTTGCAACAGGTAGAATTTAATCTGATCACCGGCTTTCGGCGCTGCTTTGATGCCATGCCTGAAGTAATGGACAGCGGCGACAAGGTAAACTTTGACGTCTATTCTGCCGGTGCCATGGGTGCCAGCCGCAGCAATGTGGTGGTTGGCTTTATCCGCCTGCGCAAAGATGGTCAGCGCACCGTTGGTCAGTTCGGCGTTGTGAAATCGTTTGATGATCCGGTATTTGGCAAGTCCGGAGAACATCGTCGCCTGTGGCAGCAATGGGCAACCGGCAACCCCTCCTGTAAATAACCGCTTGACACCTTCGGGCTTTGTACGGTATGAACAAACTTGAAGTTTTATGGCTTGAGAACCCGTTTGAGATTTCTTCTGTTATCCGCTACGACATTAATCATCCGCTGACCATTCGGCAGTGGCTGGATAATCATGGTGGTGACGCGCGCCTTAATCGTTTGCCTACAGTTTGTGTGGTTGATGGCAAAGAATTGATGCGGTCAGAGTACGACCGACTGATTGATGGTTTGGTTTGTTTTGTCACTATGCCAACCGGTGGTGACAGTGGTACCAACCCACTGGCCGCTATTGCCATGATTGCCATGACGGTGTTTGCGCCTTATGCTGCGCCAGCATTAGCCGGTGCTATGGGTGTGACCAGTACTATCGGTGTTGGCATGATTCAGGCCGGCATCATGATGGGCGGTGCCATGCTTATCAGCGCCGTGTTTCCGCCGCCTGGTCTGCCCAACAGCGCCACGCCATCCACTGGCAGTCCAACGTATTCACTGGGCGCACAGGGCAACGCTGCACGTCTTGGTTCACCGATACCAGTTAATTATGGCCGTATGCGTATTTATCCTGATTTTGCCGCACAGCCATATTCAGAATATGAATCCAACGAACAATATTTGTATCAGCTGTTTT
Organism: Endozoicomonas sp.; assembly: GCA_027942505.1. Taxonomy (GTDB): domain Bacteria; phylum Pseudomonadota; class Gammaproteobacteria; order Pseudomonadales; family Endozoicomonadaceae; genus Endozoicomonas. Next base: position 1,106 of record JAQFVO010000559.1, read on the forward strand.
GCATTGGACAAGGTGACCACCAGATAAACGACATTCGTCTTGAAGACACGCCGATTCAGAATTTTGCTGAAGTGACTACTGAAATTATTCCGCCGCTGGGTAAAGTGACTTTGTTCCACACGGCCGTGGTCACCGCTGCCGAAGCCGGTGGTCAGGACATGTCGGAAGCAATCACTTTGGGTCCATACATTATTAATGCAGTAGAAACTGAAATCAGTCGCATTGCCGTTGACATTGTCTTTCCCGGCGGATTAATGGGCGTGGATGAAGACGACGGTGATGAGTACAGCGTCGGTGTTCACCTGAACATCACCGCCGAAACCGTGGACGACGATGGCAATCCCACCGGTGGTGGCGTGACGGTGTTCAATGGCAGCATCAGTGACTGCACCCGCACCGCTATTCGCCGCACCCTGGCCGCAGATGTCGCGCCCGGGCGCTATCGGGTCACCGTAAGCCGCAGCACTGACAAAGGCCCTGATCATGAGGTGCGAAACTGTTCACTGGGCAGCATCAAGGGCTACCTGGTCGACGACAACGAATACGGCGACGTGACCTTGTTGGCCATGCGCGTTCGGGCGTCGGCCAACTTGTCAGACAGCGCCAGTCGCATGGTCAATGTGCTGTGCCAGCGTCTGATACCCGTTTGGCATCCCGAGACCGGCTGGTCGCAGCCGCAACTGACCCGCAACCCGGCGTGGGCTTTTGCTGACGCGGTGCGGTCGCGCTATGGCGGCGACTTTGCTGACAGTGAGTTGGACCTTCACGGCCTGCATTATCTTGCAGGCCTTTTTGATTCCAGGAGCGACAAGTTTGATGGCCGATTTGATACCGAACAAAGCCTGTGGGAGGCACTGGGCAAGATTGGCCAGGTATGCCGCAGTGGGCCAGTACGCCAGGGTAACCTGATTCGATTTATCCGCGATCAACACATTGAGGTGCCGTCGCAAGTGTTTGGCATGGCCAACATGAGCGACTTCAGTGTCGACTATGTGATGCACGATGACCGCACCGCCGACGCGGTCAAAGTCACCTACTGGGACGAAACACGCGACTACACCGAAACTACCATTACCTGCCAGTTGCCGGATGACACCGCAGACAACCCGCAGGACGTGACGCTGTTCGGCTGCACACAATATGAACAAGCCTGGCGTGAAGGCATGTACCTGGCCGCCAGCAACCGCGAACGGCGGCAGATGGTCAGCTGGACCACCGGGCTGGAAGGGCATATCCCCACCTTTGGCGATTTGGTCATTATCAATCACGACCTGATGGGTGCGGGCCAGCAGTTTGGTGGCATTGTCGAAGCAGTGGACGGTGCAGTGCTGACTTTGTCAAGCGACGTGGATATGACCGGTGAGCATTGGTACTGCATACTGCGCGACCGCTGTGGCGCACCTTCCGCACCGTTGCCGATAGAATCCGTTGCGGCCAACCAGGTTCGGGTGCTGGACACCTTGCCTTATATAGAAGAAGACGCCAGCCGTGAGCCGACACACTATCTGATTGGTCAGGGTGCCAAGGTCAGCTGGCCGGTAAAAATCACGGCCATCACACCGGAGGCCGACAACAAGATCATCATTGCCGGCTGCATTGAATCGGAATTCGTTCACAGCGTCGACCAGGGCGTGCTGCCACCGCCACCACCAGAGATTAAGCCGCCACCACCGGGCCTGATTATCAATAACCTGTTAGCGACACAGGGTGGCACTGTTCATGCACCGGTGATTTTTTTGTCCTGGGATATAGCCGTGGGTGCGGATCGTTACCTGATTGAGTATTCCACCGACGGTCAAGAAACCTGGCAACCGGCTGGCACTGGTAAGTCGTTCATCAACCAGCACGAGTTTGCAGCCGAAGTGGGCCTGCTGACCTGCCGGGTGGCAGCAGTGGGTGCCATACGCGGTGAATGGGCGGACATTGTCGTTAATGCCGGTGGTGACTTTGACACGCCAGGCCAGGTGCAACCGGTGCTGGTCGAACCCTTTACCGGCGACGCTTTGCAAGTGCGGTGGGACCCGCAACCGGCGGCCGCCCGTTACGTGGTGCGCGTCATCAGCCACGACACAGGGGTGCGGTCGCTGTACCTGGAGCGCAACATTACGCAGTACAGCTATCACTACACCGACGCACAGCAGGACGCGGCTGGCCGCACCATTACCATCAAGGTCGCGGCAGAAAATGGCAACGGAGTTCTGGGTGCGTATGGTGAGCTCACGGCCAGCAATCCACCGCCGGATGTGCCAGCTAATCTAACTATTGATGCATTTGTGGATTCATTTGTTGTTCGCTGCAGTTTGCCAGCAGAAACGGACATTGAATCGCTGTCCGTGTGGGGCAGTAAAACTAGCGGATTCATTCCGGACAATCAGAACTTATTAGCCAGCAGCACAACCGCACGAGTCAATATCAATCAGTCCGGCACTTGGTACTTCCGTGTGGCGTATGTGGACCACTGGGGCCGCAGTGATGTGAATTACAGTGGTGAAATCAAGGCTACCAGTTCCATGGTCGACATCGGCGACTGGTTCCCGGTAGAAGAAACCAATATCTCCAACGACGCCATCAGCACACCAAAGTTGCAGGCTAATGCCGTCAAAGCGGACAAAATTGCCGCTAATGCCGTGACCGCTGAAAAAATTAATGTTAATGAATTGTCGGCCATCAGTGCCAATATGGGTGAATTAACGGCCGGCACCATGAAAACGGATGCTGCGACCGGATACCGAGTGGAAATATCCAGTGACGGTAATTTCCCGATCTGGATTGGAACCGGCACCAAAACGCGGGATGCGTTCGATTGGATCGGTCACAATATTGCGCCGAAATCATCGCCTAATGGCAAACTGTTTTATGACAAAACCACCAATGAACTGGTGTTTCGGGGAGAGTTGGAGCTTAACAGTAACTCAAGTGGAGGCCGAGTTGAAATGACAAATCGATGGATAAGGGTCTATGACCAAAACAATATACTTAGAGTTGAGATTGGGGAATTAATGTAATGTTAGGCATTAAAATTTATAACGATAAGGGTTTAACAATGTTAGACAGCACCAATCGAACTCCATTACTGCTTGGGGAGACAGAGCTTCTTCAAATTACTTCAAATATGATGAAAATTACGTTGCCTGCTTTTTTATCAAGTGATCCTTCTGGAATCATTGCTATAGTTCGTATTGTTAATTCAAATTCATCAACTAACGGGGTTGTTAAATCAATAACGGCATCTGGTGTTAATATTTTTTTTAAAGCATCAAAGTACAAAATTACAACATCAGGCGCTGTTGCTTTACCGGTTGATGGTTCTTTTATTATTACATTTTATAGGGGGTAACATGAGCGTTGGTATAAAAGTAAAAAATAATTTTGGATATTACACAATTAACAGTGATTATCAAAATACACAATTAATGATTGAAGAATCTGTAAATGATGGTCTTTCGGTAATACCTATTCAAAGAATAGGAGTGCCTATAGTTGCTGTTAAAGATGGAGCTGGTTTAATCAAAGAAGTAACTGTAATAAATGGATTTTGTGAATCAATAGCTATATATACTATTTCTTTTGCTAATGTAACAAAAATTAGAATTTATTCATATCCAGAAAAAAATAACAAATCTTCATATGGATTGTCTGTACATACAGGTAATGGTTTGCTTGCCTATACGTCATTAATAGATACAATGAAAATCATAAACTCATCATATATTGAACAAAATTATAATGACCGTGATCCAAATGGCAATTTTACAGACCCAGCAGGATGGAAAAATATTGGAAATATTGATATTGGAGTAAGAGGTCCGTGTCCAATAATTTATTATCAATCATTATCAGTGTATACAGGAAGTTGGCTAATACTTGGAACAGGTATATGTGAAACAGGAGGTAGCAGTGACTTTAACATGGGTGGTGCGCCAATTGCTAATCATGGGAATTCAACGCCAGCATTGGGACTATATGAAAGAAACATTAAGATGGCTTTAAATAATGATTTAGTAGTGTCGCACCATAATTATAATTCTCAGAATTATGGTACATGGTTTTACGCTTTTTTTAATATTCACATGAATATAATCACTTTGGACGATTAATAAAATATTAGCATTGTAAAAACCTAATTCTTAGCATCACCGACGGCAGTTCCGAATAACACCCCTTGCAACAATGCCTGAACCCATCCCTTGACCGCTTGTCCCGGTACCAAAACTCAGTCGTCATTGGGTAATAATCATCACACTTTTTGCAGTACTTTTCCAGCACCGGGCAACCTTTCACATCATCCTACCTTATCGCTTTCATACAATCCCGCCTATACTGTAACCGCCGACCTTCGGCCAGT
>JAQFVO010000757.1 GCA_027942505.1 Endozoicomonas sp.
GACGACGATGATTTTGTGCCGATGTGGTCCGTCTATAGGCGGGTACCTGGGCAAGCAGACGGCCAATATCAGGAACACCTTCCGGCTCATCAGACCAGGTGGAGTTTAGCGATGAAACGGTGAGCCAGGAATCCAGTTGGGGCGAATGGCCACTGAGGCTGTGGCTGAGAATCGTGCTTTGCTCACACTGCCAGCTAATGTCATATCGTGGCCTGATAAACTGCTGATGCCACCGCTTGATGTAGCTATCTGCAAGAGTTTTGAGTTCCTCATGATGTTCTCTGAGTTTATGCAGCAGCATAAAGAGATCACGAGCATCAGAGGGAGTGGCATCTTCGGAGTCTGACGTTTGCTTCACGTCAATCCAGCCGGTCTCCAATGCCTCACGGGCGAGGGCGTCAACGAGTTTGCCAGGCTTAACTTTCATCAGTACCAAGGAGAGGAGGTTCTGCCAGATGAGCGGGTGAACACCGCTATTTACTACTACTGTCTTGTAAATGTCTGCCAGCCGTTGCAAGAGCTGATCAGTATCTACATATGTGGACAGCAGTATAATCAATGCACCAGCCAACGGCGATTGCACGGCCAAGACCTGGCATTTATCGCCTATCAGCATCCTCTTGTGAAACGTATCCAGTACACCCATGGCTTTTAGCAGGTCCACTCCGAGAGACAGTCCGATCCAACCACCGTTCTTCCAGAGCTTTATTATCACAGCCGCTGTACTTTCATCTGCTGTCGGCAGTGGAGTGCCGTTGCGCGCGGCCCGGCACAAGGTGTCGGTGTCAACGTCAATGGCATTAGCCAGATATTTCTGTTCTTCGCTGGACGCGTGGTTAAACACATGGAGCAAAGTTTTTTCCTTCGTCGTCAGTCTGGTCTGACTTGGCTGTCGGTTTACCCGGGGCTGCCTGGCAGATGGGTCTGGCTCTTGCCGGGTGAAGGGAGCTTGTGGTGCAGAAAATTGTGGTGCAGCTATTCGAACATCACAAGGAGCACCTCCCAGGTCTCGCCGCTGCCAGGTCTGGTTCAGTGAACATTC
>JAQFVO010000784.1 GCA_027942505.1 Endozoicomonas sp.
ATACATCAACCATGCCCTGAACGGTAAATACCGCGACTGGCGCAGTGACCTGACCAGCCTGGCCGATGAGTGTCACGCCTTGGCGCAGAAGTTAAGCAAAGATAAAGAACGATGGCACAACAATGATCGCGACACCATTAATAAGACTGTGACGACTCTGCAGGACATCGTTAAAAAGTGCCGGGTATCATTAACTGCCAACCAGCCTTCTATCGAGCGACTACCAAAAATCAGCCACCCCCTACCTGTCCCAGCCTTTCCTGCACGAGTCAGCTCGAGAGTAAGCGAAGAGGCAGAAGCGAAAGTACAACTGGCTGAATTCAGCCGGGGTTTTACCAGACTGACGGGTCGGAGTATCACTTATTTTGACCAGAAACAACTTCTGGAGAGCGAACTGACTGCCTCTCCGGCACGAAAGGTTGAATTCAAAACAACAGTCCGTGAGGGAGGCAGTATTCTGTTTTTTTTCCCCAATCTTCCCGATGCCCTGACCTTTGAACACAAACTGATAATCACCCTGGCAGGGCACAGCAAAGACGTGGTTGAGGCCTTGTTCCGGGAGCTGGCAGGGCTGGGAATTCATGGGGAACGGCCCACTACCGGTGATTTGGAAGAGCAGTGGTTGAACGCCCTGGCAGACTATCACGGCTGCCTCGGTGTAATGAACCGCGCTGCAGAAGCAAACGACAAAAGCCTTACAAACAGCAGCAAAAAGACGTTTCTCAAACAGCAGCTGCAACTGAGTGATGATGCTCTGCTAGATTGGGAAGTCCATTGTCGTATTCGTGCGGGACGCCTGGTGCACTATCTCCCGGGGTTACCCCACGGCATTATGGCAAACCCTGCCAGGGAGTTCTGCCTGGGGCACAACATAAACTTTGTTGCCGACCAGCATCGGGAAACTGGACAGATTCTGATCGATAGCCTGAACAATGAATGCGCCCTGGTCTCCTATGGGCGACGTACTCATATCGGGATGAAACCATTTGGCAGTGACGGAGGTATGCCCCTAAGGATAAAATACGACGCTAATTATGTATTTTCCCGATTAATGCCGGTCAACCTAGAGGAAGATAAACAAGGGGGTGAGTTCAGACGAAAATATACCGGGGCTATGGCCATGATGTTCAAATCTGAAGCACTCGGCCGTCTGGATGGGAGTGTTTATGCCAATCTCGACCAATTGAATCAACCGTTCCCTGAACTGGACGCCTTTGCACGTAATCAGAAAATCATTGCCAAATCAGTGGGTGATTACCAGAGAGTGATCCGGGGTAACAGGATGCAGGAGACTCATTTTTCAAACCCTCTGTCGTTGCTTGACGAGTTACAAATAATTCAGGTCAGTTCCGCTAAGGATCAGTACCATTTATTACAGATGTTGAAGCGACGCTATAGCCACTGGCCTGACGGACGTCCGCTGGAACAGCTTTTTCGGCAATCCTGGTTAACCTGTTACTACGAGCTTACCTGTGGGTCCAGCAAGGTTGACCGGGACATCAAATATTTAATCCAGCTTTGTGGTGAAGATGGCATTCAGTTGCTGTTAGAGCAAAATCCACAGCTGTTGCAGGGCAAGCTGGAATCACTCGATGGTATGACGCTGGATGGGCAGGAAGGGGTAATATGCCGGTTTGATCTCACCGGCTGTTCAATGAATGGTACCGTGTTCAAATCAGTTCACTTTGTCGACTGTAAAATCAGGACGGAGCAGTTAAGTAACGTCACTGTCGAAGAGGTTTCTTTCGTCGAATGTTCTTTTGAAGGTGAACGGCTTTCATTAACGATATTAGATAATGCTTGCTTCCAGCCGGATAGAGACAATAGTCGACAAGAGCCGTCGGATAAGACAAAGCAACAATCCCGACTCATATATCAATCATGCGTTAATGAGCAAAATGAGCTCAATCTTAATCAATGGCTGACAGTGATGTTAAAATCCAAGTTTCTGCGTAGTGGTTTAACACCGCTGGATGATTTAAGCCAGGATATTCTATCTCGACAGATTGATACAATAATCAGGGATCATCCACATAAACTTTGTGAGTCCATCGAGGCAATTTTACGTATTCAATTGGTAAATACTAGCTGTGCCATCAATTTTATCAGGAATAACCCACAATTCTACAACCACATAATCAACGATGTCAGAGATTTGTATTTCGATTTCAGAACCAGCTTCCTGAGCAATGAAGATGCTTGGAAAGCACGAGAGAGCCTGAGAAAAAATATATTTTTCTTCAACTCAAATCTATACAAAAACACCCCTCGGGAAACCATTTTGGAGCTGATTATAAATTCCATCAATTTTGTCCTGTTTCCTCTACACGACAATGAATACATAGAATTTGGAATTAATTATAGTGGTGTAAATGATAACAATACTTGTCGCAAGAGCACCTCAGGGCAAGAGAGTGCAAATACTAAAAACAACCCGGGATCAGGTCCGGACTTATTTGACCTGGATTTTAACAGAGCTGCCTTTTTATTAAAAATCAGACAATGCCAGTGCTTTATTGATAAATTCTGGAAAGATTGTTCAGAAGAGAACCAATTAACAATAGCTAAATACTGTTTGAGTCATCACATTGTTGCCGTTGGACACTCCGCAACAATAGAATTTATGAGATTACTGACCAAAAACCAGGAACAGAGCCGTTGGCAAGCTGACTTTGCCATGAATATGAAAAAGCATAAAGAGAGCAAGCAAGCATGCAACCTGCTACTAGAGAAACGTTATGGGGCTGGAATTCGTGACAATACAGTGATTGATGAGTCTCTACCACAATAAAATCAGCAAAACAGTACGACAGAGTGTTAACGGAATCAACAAGCCGGTTAGTGGTCTATAAACAAGCGAATGAATAATTACTCATCAACTAAAAAGAATGAGACATATAACCACCACTAACATCCTAATCAGTTGATTAAATATTGCACCATGACATAACAATAGAGTTATTCAAATAATCAAGAGTGATAATATGCAAACCCTACCCTCAGTTACCTATGATCAACATGCTCAACTCAACGCACCTCTACCAAAAAGATTGCACTCTCTGGATAAATTTCATGGTTTCTCTGTTGAGAGCAAGCCCGCTACTTTTACCAAAGAAGAATTTATTGGCTCTGGCTGCTTTGGCTCAGTATTCAAAGCGAAAACAATAGATGGACGGCAGGTTGCTGTAAAGAGAATATCTAAAGATCAACTCAGGTATGATTGCTGCCTTGCAGAAAGAGAAAAACAGAATCTGGAATATATATCGAGCCTTAATTACCAACATTTTATTGGTTACCTTGGAGGTTATGTTATTGGGGCTAACGTACAATTTGTACTTGAACTTGGAGACATATCACTGGATAAACTATTAAAATTAAAACTTCACGAAATGAATACTCATAGATTTAATAACATTGCTTACCAGGCATTAGGTATGGTTGCCTTTCTTGATAGCATTGGGATGTGCCATAACGATTTGTACTTTGCCAATATGGTCTATTTCCATTCAACAGATCTAATAAAATTAATAGACTTCGAGCGATCAACCTTACCCGGGGATGATGATCACGAATCACCATTCCTGGATCTTGGCTTACTTGCCGGTGCCTTGTTTGAGCTTCAACTTAGCATAAAAGGATATGACAAAGCTTATGCCATGCGTAAAAAGATAGAGCTTTCATCAACTTCTAATTTTGATAATTTTTTAAGGCGAGATGCCTTATGGCTTGATGATCTTAACGAACAGAGTAAATACTCAATCATGGCGGCAGGCAATATACGAAACATATTTCGTAAATCACCCAAAGCAGGGGAAACAAAAGGAAAGGAAATTGTCAAAGGAAGAGAGTGTTTTTCCCCCCGCGCTCATTTACCACTGACAGAGAGTTGAACAAGGAAACCAGTATCAGGAATTTTGCTAAGACCCAAACTTACGATAGTCATTAAGTAGCTAACCATATGAAATCATATATTTCTGACTCCTTGTTCAGGCACTCTACTTCGTTACAACTCCGGTCACATAGCTACGGCTATGCTCCCTCCGCTGTGCCTCGCATAGCACCTGCCCAAGCAGCCAGAAATATGTGATTCCATATGGCCAGCTACTTACATATTGATTGGTTGGCAAAAGAAAGGAACTTTTTTGAGAGAAGGTGATCCAAGGCCGGATTTGGGTTAGGTAGCTCAGTGATTCAATGAATAGGCTTGGCTCTTATGATCAATTAAATACAGCTTATGGTAGTTTTTTTTGTGTTGAAAACATGCCTTCTGCCAAATGTGGTGCAACATGTCAGGCTCACTGTGTCGTAAAAGCAGCTTTTGATTTACATGCAATGCGGGCTGCTGAAAACGTTACAAACTATCTTTGTCAGTCAACGGTGCCTTTTCATAATCCATTCAATAACTCTGCGTATAAGAAAAGATCTGTAACTGTCATTTATAGTCGTCCTGAAGAAGATCGGTCATTTGATTTATTAGTCAGGGAAAAACCACTGAATAATGATCAGGCAAGCACACTTGTTGCTGGCAATAAACCTTTTTCGATTCAGTCTGTTTCAAGTACAGGGAGATCAACCTCACAAAGCCCGTCAGCTGTTGATAATAACCCTTATTCTATTGAAACTCCCAGCCAGAATTTTATTAATACTTTTTATAAGGCGGCAATACCTGTTGCGATTATTGGGCCTAAAGCAAATATTCCGAGACTTCAACAATGCGATGTTCCTGTAGAGAATAAAATTGGTTCATCAAGTGATCTGACTATGGGGAGTGAAGAGACTTCTGCAGGTAGCAGGTCGGAAATCATGCACAAAATGGAGCGCCAAAGGAAGCGTCAAAGGGAGCGTCAAAGGGAGCGTCAACGGGAACGCTACCATAATGATCCCGCTTATGCACAGCGCCAAAGGGAACGCCAAAGGGAGCGCCAAAGGAAGCTATACCGGAATCCCGCTTACGCAAAGCGCCAAAGGGAGCGCCAAAGGGCGCGTCGAAAGGAGCGCTACCAGAATGATCCCGTTTACGCAGAGTGCCAAAGGAAGCGGAACAGGGATCGCTACCAGAATGATCCCGCTTTCGCAGAGCGCAAAAGGAAGCAGAACAGGGATCGCTACCAGAATGATCCTGTCTATGCAGAGCGTCAGAGGATTCATAATAATGCTTACAGTAGAATAAAAAGAAAGCTCAAGATGGAAGAAGCTGCAAAAATAGCTTCAGTTGCAAGGCAGCAATATTTCCAATTAGTTAATTCACCAGAAAACTCAGGTAATTTGCCACAGACTCCCAATCAAGCTGAGGTGACACCAAATTCTAATAGTAATTAGATGCACACCCTCTTATTTCTTCTCAAACTGATAAAATGAGTTGCGTTCAGTGTAAACAGTTGTCGCTTATATTGATAAGGAAAAAATTGTGTAATGAAAGACCTGATTCTGGCTTTGCTCAGATTTTCTGGACCCCAGCTTTTCTGAGTTGAAGCGATAATTGACAAACAGCGATGGCCTCTGCAAACACACCCAGTGAACCGAACCTGCAGGCATACGCAGACACTTAGGAATTGTTCTGAAATAATTCCCACATTTCCAGGGACGCTACTCGCTGCCCGCAAAAGCACAAGCAGTTGGGCCATTGCGGACAGCGTCCTGTAATGTGGAAATTATTTTAAGACGGCTCCTTAGGGAGATGGCATGGCCGAAAATATCAATCACCCGTCATCCTCGTAATCAAGGT
>JAQFVO010000799.1 GCA_027942505.1 Endozoicomonas sp.
AACCGCAAAGAGCGCAAGCAGAAAAATCGGGAGCACATCCTCAAGGCCGTCACCCGGTGGCTGGACCATTTCCACGAAAACCCGAGCCTGACTGATAACCTCATCCATCTGACCACCGACCTGAGGTTAACCGGCCGTGATAGCGACCATGTCAGCAAGATTTTCCATGACTTCAGAAGAACCCTGAAGCGTCGGGCAGAAGTGGAGGTCAGGTACTTGCCCGACGCCACGCACAAGGTGCAGCGATATCTGCGCGCAAAGGCGATTGAGATCGCTTTGCAGGAATCAAATTACTAGCCCGGATATCTGCTCGTTGGTTAATGGTGTGCTGTGGGATGATTATTGATGGAAACCTGATTGTTCAAGGTCCAAAAGTCATAAATGATACCAATACCAAACAAGCCAAGCGTAAACAGATAGATAATGCCGGATATCCATTTGCCCAGGTACATACGGTGGACGCCGAGAAAGCCCAGGAATGTCAGCAAAATCCATGCGACAGAGTAATCATATTGACCACTGCGGAAGCGCAGGTCTGCTTCACGGTCCATGGATGGAATAAGGAACAGGTCAACCAGCCAGCCAATGCCGAAAAGACCGAAAGTAAACAGCCAGATAGTGCCCGTTACCGGTTTACCATAATAAAAACGGTGTGCACCCAGAAAGCCGAAAATCCACAGTATGTAACCGATAACCTTACTATGAGTGTCGTTCATTTTTGTACCCTGGGCATGGGAAAATACCAAGGCCAACACCGTTGTTGCGACAACGTCAGCCCGGGAAATCAGACAATTTCAGCAGAGATAAAAGCACGGACAGCGAAGTTCAGGCAACCCCTGTAAACATTTTTTGCACAGCCGCCCAATGTGGATAAACCCTGATTATCCCGGTTTCCTGTCCCATCCGGCCGTCACGAAGGAGTCTATTGAAAAAAGCCTTGAACCACGAAGAGCACAAAGGAAAAGAGCTCTTCTTTGTGCTCTTCGTGGTTCCCTTTTTTCAAAGCCTTTTGTGACGCCCTGGAAGGAGGCTGTTGTCAAAGGTCACTGTGTCGTAAAAAGAGGATGTTATTCAGGGACAATTCCATAGTAGTACTATGGATATTCATCCCGGGATGTTGCGATTGTTGCTATTTCTACGGACTGATCTTTTTGCCACAGGGCGGTGGTGAGCGGAATATTGACATACACAGGGACAAAAGGTTTTCCCTCGTTAACAGGTGATTGTTCAGATGGACGCACTGACTGAACGTCCTGGCACAATACTCGCAGATGAATAGCCTCTTCGGTGTGAACGAGCATGTGTTTTTTCAAGTTGTGGTTCATGATGAATGACCTGGCGCAATAAGGACATTGCAAGGGTTTGCTATGAACGTGCTCGCGCTGGTGAGTTTTCAGCAAACGCCAGCATCCAAATTCAATGCCACATGCCCGGCAGACCAGTGAGGCGTGATAATGTCGCTGAAGTGATTCCCGGCGGGCAAAATGCCAGTTGCAATGCTTGCAGGCAAAGGGTTTCTTCCCGGTATGGGTCAGCTGATGTCTGTTCAGGTGGCTTAAGAGCTTGAAACGCTTCTTGCATTGGTTGCATTGGTGGGGTCTTAAATTGGTATGGGACAATATGTGTGCACTGTAGTTGCCAAGGTGAGCAAATGGTTTGTTGCAAAAAGGGCACCTCCTCAGTCTCTTTCTTGCGCTGGCTTTTTTTGGGGCAGGATTGTTGGTTTTTGGTACCGGTCGAGTAAGGGTTGGAATTTTGCCTGCTGCTGCATTTGCTACTTTCTTACTGGTAACTGATAACCTGATCGGGCAGCTGAAGCGATGTTCAAGCAACCGGTCAAGGCTGGGAAACGGGCGGTTGCAGTTTGTGCAAACTGTGTGACGTCCACTCATCGACGTCATTGTCTGTTGTGATGACTTTGTCGTGCAATTGGCTACCGAACCAGAATTATTTGCGAGATCAGTGCTTATCATTCTAACGAGCCTCCTGACAAACAAAGAATGAGTAAAAACGTCGATGGTTCACCGTAAGTAGCTAACCTTATGAAATCATATATTTCTGACTCCTTGTTCAGGCACTGGGTTTCGTTACAACTCCGGTCACATAGCTACGGCTATGCTCCCTCCGTTGTGCCTCGTATAGCACCTGCCCAAGTAGCCAGAAATATGTGATTCCATATGGTCAGCTACTTATGACAATCACCTGGCAGCGCAGGCAAAAAATGAATTTGATCGGGCGAAACACTGGTGCACTCAGCCCAATGGATGCCTGTAACAAGTTGGACTTGTTGCAGACCCGCAAGAGTCAGCACTTGCGAGGAAGCACGCCGGAGGTGTCCCACCTTCAGAGTGTATCTCTCGTGGACATTTTGTTGTTCAGTGCGGGCAAAAGGTGCTCCAGCCATTCTTGTTGTCCGTCACCAAACATATTGGCCGGGATGCCAATAACTTCGTAAACCAGTTTCTGGTACAGTCGCGTTTTGAGCAGGCAGGAGCCGTTTCGGGTAGAGAAGTCGTGGCCGACAAAGTGGTGACTGGCGCGGACCTCAATGATCGTGCCCTGGTCTGGTAAATAAAAGTCAACCGGTGGCAGTTGATTGATGCTGACTTTTCGCCTGATCTTCAATTCTGGGAATTTCGTCCTGATTTGGGCGTATAACGCTGACTGCTCCCGGGATATTGCCGGCTGGTAAAGTGGGGAGGCCGGGGATTGCAGACCCAGCCAGGAGGCGGCCATAGCCAGGGTGGTTGACTCATGATGATCCCCCAGCGGCTCTGCCTGGGCACGAGTGAATAACGAATAGAGGGACACGTGCACCGCTTCGCAGTTGGCAGCGCGCCGGGAGGCGCATACCAGCAGTCCCCACAGCGCCGAATATAACTCCCCTCTGTTCAGTTTGCGGTGGACGGTCAGTTCTCGGGCCAGATCATCGAGCACAGCCGGTGGGCATTCAATCAGCTCACCCACTGATCCCAGTGCCCATAACAGACTGGCAACGCTACATGCTGAGCAGTTAATCTGCTTAACGTCGAGTCTCGGCACCAGTGCAGCCATGACTTTTTTCACCGTTGGCGTCAGTGGCAACCTGTACCCTAAGAGCAATGCCACGGCCCAGATAACCCGAACGATCTGCTCAGGCTGAAAGTCAGCCTGGTGGAGGTTTGCGGCTGATAACGTTTTCTTGGCGACTCGCTCCAGCGTGGCAGTCATCTCAACACCCTCACTCACCAGCCTGGCCAGTGACCACAACAGAGTCTCCGCATCATCTGCCTGAAGATGATGACCGAGACCAGGCAGCAGGGCAGTTACGGTCTGTCTGTGCTTTTGGGTCAGCTCAAGGCCGTTGTTTGTCAGTGTGGTGAGGGACTTGATTAGTTGGATAATCTCCTGCCCTGTAAAGTCATCGAGACGTTCGTTTATCGGGGTAAGCAGTTCAAATATGGTGACTTTCAGGTCAGGTGTCAGTTGCAGGCCGTGTTTGACCAGAGTCGATATGGCCTTGAACAGGTCCGCCAGACTTTCACAGGCAAAAGACATTTTGTAACCGTTGATCACCGGCAGTTCTTTGCTAACCA
>JAQFVO010000850.1 GCA_027942505.1 Endozoicomonas sp.
TTTTTGATGTGTGAGGCGTCTCAGTACGGCGTATTCTTCCTGTTTGTTGGGACCGTCTGAGTGGATTTCAAAGAATACGGTGAGACCTGCCAGCTCTCTGAGTTGATCGCGCATGTCTTCCCAAGTGTTGCATTATCGGTAACAGAAGCTTTTTTGCATGGCGGTGGTTTCGGCGGCTTCCTCATGATGGATAGGACCATCCACCCAGTGATCAACAGCATTCCCCCGGGTAATTCTGGCTGTCATAAACACTTCCATGTTCTTAACCCGGATATTTCATAAACGTGCTCCCGCTTGTCCTTAGTCGCTCTGAGGGAGTTTTGCTCAGTCGACCGTACTCCCCGGTACGGCGCTCTCTCACAAAATCACCTGGAGCGACAAAGTCCTGCGCGCGATTCGTGGCAGCTTATGAAATATCCGGGTTAACATCCACCGCGTTTGGGAATGTGGGCAGACGGAGGCTAAATCTTTACCATCAAAGTTCATTAAAATTTTTTAAAGGCATTTCTACCTCTGGCTCTCTTTGAGGGTTATAGCGACGGTAAAGGACATAACCTGTCCCCAGAAGACCAAGCACAACAACTCCTGCTGCGATACCACCTGCTATTGCCCCCACACTTGTGCCAGCTATCGGAGCCGACAGCACCAACGGCACTGGTGAAGCAACTGGCATTAGTGAGGGCATGGTGTGATTGGTCATTACCACACTGGTCGCATTTGTCTCAAGGGGCAGCACGGGAGTTGCCAGTACATACGACGCTGAGCTGGTAGTTGCCAGTGACGATACATTGATAGTTGCCTCTGGCGGCGCAGCAGTTGTCGCCAGAGACACTGCACCGGTTGTTGTCGGGAACGATGCATCGGTAGTCAAGGAAGAGGGTGCACCAGTAGTTCTGGAAAGGGTAGTAGTGGCTCCCACAGTGGAATCTGGCAAAGCGGGACAGATAAAATCACCACCTCTATCAGCATCAAAATAAGGCGATGCTACGGGTTGACAATTTTCCGTCAGCACTCGGCGATCAGCAAACTTGCAGGTATCTTTCGCTACTAAATGGCAGCCGTCGTGCATTTGATCATTGCAACCAGGTACTGACTTACCCTTACTCCCCAGTGAGGAGTCACAAACGATAAGCCGACCACCCCCTCCGATACACGATTGCGCCTCCCTACCTGTAGACTCTGCTCTGCTGCTCAGAACGGTCAGATTGCGAAGGTCCCCTCTTCCCGAAATGCGGCCACTCCCAAATCCCACATAGGAGTGGTTCCCAGAGGCGCTGACGTTGCACGAACTGGCAACGATATTAGCGACGCTAGCAGGGCTGGCAAAGCCACCCGTGAGCTGGCCTACCCCGAAACCGGCGTCGGCAAATTTTCCCTCAGTGGCAATACTGCTCTCAAAACACACCACTCCCTTGACAGAACCATGTGCCAGGCCTGCACCCACAGCAGCCTCCGCCCTTAACCCTGTGGTGACGATCTTCACCCGATAACCCGTGGTATTATGAGCCTCCCCGTCAGGACGAAGATGTCCCGCACCAACAGCCGCCGTAGCCTGATCTCCGATAGATTTAATCTCACCATCAACCATCGTCGTATTGACTACAGTGCCGCGAACTGTGCCCCCACCACCACCAGCATCAGTAAGGGAACCCCTGGTGAGAAGGCAGGAATTGACAAGCAGGGTGTTGGCAACCTTTGCACCCGATTGGACGAATCCAGCTCCGCCGCCAGTATCAGAGCGTCTACCGAATGTCTCAATCAAGGCACCATCGAGTCTGGAATTGTCAATGGTTCCAGAAGCGTCGCCTACCACGCCACCGGCAGGCGAGATAGATCCTTCTGTTCTTGTCGTACAATTAAACGTACTGAAATCCTCAATGACCGTGTCCCGTCCGGCAACACCCACCCTGATGCCTCCGGGGCTTTTTGACCATTAGTCCTGACAACGCTGTGTTCAACCTCAATATTCCCCAAAGTGGCA
>JAQFVO010000865.1 GCA_027942505.1 Endozoicomonas sp.
TTTAGTTTCGCATCTGATTGGTGGAGAGAATGGCACGAATTTAATGGACCAATCACAGAGCAAAGTTAAGCAAAGCCAACCCAATCTGGGAATTCCATTGACACTCGACTGAAAATTTCTCCGAAGCACTTTTCAATTGCGTTTCGCAAAACCAAATCCGAAGTAATCACAAGGTCCAGTCAAAAAAGGTAACAAAACAGACAAACAAGGAACCAAGAGGATGGCAAGGTGAAAATAAATAGACAGCCCGTAGATCGAGGAAATGAGAGTTTAGGGTCTTTATTTCCCTGGTTGAAAAGAGTGGCGAGAAAAATTTCTTAACCAATCGCAGAACGAAGTAAACCAAAACCAATGGATTCCTGGGTTACACCTCAAACACTGCCACTTTGTCAATTAGCGTAATGAATGCGTTCACATAGAAAATCTGTTGTACAAAACTCATCAGTTTTAGGATTATTTTTTTTCAGATTAAGTTACCCGAAGCGGAGCCTGGGAACGTGTTGTGACGATTCCTGGGAGACTGGGTTCCAAAGCTGACGTCATGCTTTGCATTCCACTCTAGCGAAAAAAGATCAGGTAAGGGTTTTAAAACATGATCCTTGCAACAGGAGAGGGGAAAAATTCACATCCTGTAACACGACATAATCAGAACGCAAGAATATGACCAATGGAGGGGTGGTGTGTTGGGTGTGTTTCTGAAGGGTGATTAAAACCAGCTGTACCCACCAGTCAGCCACACATTGCCACCAGTCAGCCACACATTCACTCAGCGTGATGGAAGTTTGTTTACCAATTTACATGGAATAATAATAGTTCAACGCATATTAAAGTATTCAGTTGTCCTTAATCACGAAGTAGAGACACTGGGCCTCTACAAAATATGAATACGAAAATGAATATTTCCCCAATTTCCTATCAACAGAGTGCTGTCGATTTCTTTTTCAATTGCTTCCATCGAAAAAAGCTATTGGCATAACACCATGCCAGGTGTTGGGAACTTCCAGTTTCGATACAAGCACTGATATTTAAAAGAAAATTATTAAGGATTTAAAACATATTGTAGTCTAGCAAGTTCCCCTTAGCGACCTTCCCAGGAGGGACCCAGCCGAGCAGGTCTTCAGAAACACACC
>JAQFVO010000918.1 GCA_027942505.1 Endozoicomonas sp.
CTGCCTCAGTGACCACCCGGGCCGTGGGCACCCAGCAGGAGGCGATGGTGCAGGCCAGCTTGACCTTATCCAGTACCGCGTCTGTGTCGTGTTGCCTTGCTTTTCTAATGGCTGTCTCGCCCGCGTTTGCTGTCGTTGATGCCGCTAATTGCCGCAGCCCACCCTCGGGAACGTAGCCGGGGGAGAGCGAGGTGAAAAAACTGGTAATAGCAGGCAACACTGTCACAGAAAAGCCTGCGGTTGAGGCGCTGTGCGTGGGCGATGGGAGAGAATAAAGATCGGGGCCGGCAGCTGGGCCTGACGCTGACTGATGGGCAGTAGACAGAAAATTCAAGGCTTCCTCCGCAATTGCTTCGTGGGCGGGGCAGACGCAACCTGAAAATGTACATTTATTGCCGTTTATAAGCAGATCACGTCCCCTGTCGTTTTAAACCGCACTGACAAATCCGGGCTCAACAATCACAGAGCAGGCAGTGGGCACATGACGGACGTTGAATCATAGCTGTTTTATTTTGACTGGCCGGGGCGAAATTAGAACAATTCTTATTGCAAAAACCGCTGTTAATTACCGTTTTTGTGCATTGGCCTGTCCGGCATCAACCGTAGTAGAACAGTGACGTCCAAAAGAATGTCTGCCCTGAGTGTGGGCATTTACGGCCAATTTGTCAGCCTCCTCTCTCATTCCGTCAGGATCACTGAGCATATTGTTATGCATTTTCAGGCTCAAATCTTTGAAGATTGTTTCACAGCTGGCACAGGACGCGTAATAAAACGGATTGAATTGTTGAATTTATGGACAAGGATGTAGCTATGATTTCGAGTGATTTTAACGGCCAAATACCAATCCCCCTGTATGGTAATGATGAAAACACTTACTACGATACTGTAGGAAGCTTCATCAGCAGGAATGCCATGGAGTGTCCAACTGCTTCGCGGATTGATGCAAAGAGGTCCAGTGATGACCTTGCCGATAAGCCAAAACTAAAAGAACGTCTTATTTATCCCTTTAAAGCCATCAGGAATCGTCTTTATACGGCTATGTTGAACGGTGGCTCAGCGGGTGTTTTCCTGGGCATGGGTATCGGTATTGGGGTCGGTGCGCCCGTGGGATTCGTTGCCGGCATGATACCTCAGTTGGTAGGGTTGCTGCTTTTCTCTTTTGAACCCTATGTAGTTGCCGGTGCCACCGCTGGTGTGCAGTTAGGCATGCGCAGCGGTACACTTCCGGGATTTGGTATTGGCGCGGTTACCGCCCTGGCATCTGTTGCAATAGGCCTCATTGTGAGCGTGGTTCATCTACCCAGGGACATCTATCATGCAGCAACCCTGGATAAACCCAGGCTCGATGCGCCACTGCCAGAGAAGCCATGGCTCGCAGAGAAGCTGAGTCAGGAGCTGTCCAGCATGAGATCAGACAGGAGGCGGACTTCCCCAACTTATCGAGATCCGCTTTCAGTAAGGTTCCCCTGAACCTCTCCTTCCACAGTGGCGGTATCAGTTCCCTGATATCACGGGCCGGGTGGAGGAGGTTTACCATGTTTTCGCATAAAGCCTCACCTGCGCGGCCCGGCCCAGTCGGGCTGTCTCTTAGTCACAAATATTGGAACAGGGAGGTAGCCAGATGGGGGCCGCGCAATCTCTGTACACAATGACAACGGTGAAATAGCCCCCTCTGTCATCCCCCTCTCTCTGTCATCCCGTACATGGACTGCGCAAGAAGGGATTTAAGACTTGTGACTAAGAGATA
>JAQFVO010000936.1 GCA_027942505.1 Endozoicomonas sp.
ACCTGCCCGCCCCTGGCTGACCGTTTCCTGAGTTGCCAGCATGCCTGCCCGGGCGGCAGCCAGTTGTGCGTCGTTCACCAATGCCAGGTTGTAGATTTCCAGCAAGTTGTACTGGGTTGGTGCAGCCTGAGCGCTGAGTACCGTGCTGGCCAGAGCGGCTAACAAAAACCCTCTACGGCTGTTCTGTGACATAAAATCGTGATCCTTGGGAAGTTCTTCAGTCTACCAGCTGATTATCAACGCACTGGTTTGCAGATAAGATCGGTTTTTCAATTTCAGAGCAAGGGAATCTACACTAATTTACGCAAAAAATGCACTGCTGTTATCTATTCCTTCGTAGCCTTAGGCTTAAGCCCTGTCAGTTAGCATAAGGAGGACATTATAATCGGTACCATGAAAAAATATCTGACCAAGCCGCGTCACCGTGTCAATTTGCTCCGCCTGCAGCGGGTTTGCGAAACCAACTACCTGCGTCTGATGAAGTTACTGCCAGGGCTATTTACGGCAGAGTATTTTCGTTTGCCTGTGCAGCACTGGAGTACAGACGGCCACCATCCCGTGCATCAGCAGGAGTGGCTGGTCGTCCGTGTAGTTACCCGCTCACCTTACACGACACTGATCGAATTAAAGATGGAGGCTGAGTGGGGCAACCTGTGCACCACACCGCAAGCTGAGGTACGTTTGTATCATGATGTCAGAATGGCCGAGACAGTGACGTGTAAAACCGGTCAGATTGTTTTGCCCCGTTATCACTATCCCAATGTTAAAATGTACCAGCCCGATGAGAAGGAGCAGCATAATCAGTTTCTGGCGCAATGGCTTGATTACGCTTTGCCTGCTTGTCGTGCCGATAGCGAAAAAACAGAATAATCGGCTTAAAGGATGCTCCATGAAGACAATTAAAGTGCTGCAAATTACCGACACTCATCTGTTGGCTGACCCCGGTGGCAGGCACAAAGATGTTGATACTGCCGCCACTTTGGAGCGTGTTCTGGCTGTTATTGAGCGCGATCACCAAAACGCAGACTGTCTGCTGGTTACCGGCGACCTGAGTCAGGATGAAACACAAGGCTCTTATCACCGCCTGGACGCGCTGTTGTCGGCCCTCGGTATGCCCTGTTACTGGCTGGCGGGTAATCACGATCAGCCCGAGCTGATGGCTGCTGCCAATCCGGCGGCACTGCAAACACAGCTTATGCTGGGGAACTGGCAGGTCCTGTTGCTGAACTCCCGGGTGGATGGCGAACCGCATGGTTATCTTGATGATGCTCAGTTGCAGATGCTCACCACTGGCCTGCAACAAAACCCCGACAAGCACACGCTGCTGGCTCTGCACCACCATCTTGTTCCGGTCAACAGCCCGTGGATGGATTGCTCTATTTTACGAAATGCCGATCAGTTGGCCCGGGTGCTGGCCCCACACAGTAATGTCAGGGGGATTATCCACGGCCATGTCCATCAGGCCAGGGAGTACACGTTTGCCGATCTACCCGTGATGGCGACACCGTCAACCTCCGTCCAGTTTGCGCCGGGCAGTGAAGAGTTTCAGGTCGATAGCCTGATGCCCGGTTTCCGGATTCTGAAATTACACGACGACGGAAGGTTAGAGAGTGAGGTGGTAAGAGTAGGGGAGCCTTAACGGCTCCGTCAGGAAGTGCGCCTGATCAGGGCGCAGTAAAGAGAGCTGACCATACAGACCACGGCACTGATCAGGTAGATCGAGAAAATAGTCACCATCCACTGCGCCATGTTCAGGCTCAGGAAACTCCAGTTATCACTGCCGCACAGCCCGGTGGGCATAAACATTGCCGGCCACCACTGGGCCAGTGGCAGGTCAAAAGGGAAGGTCGGGCGCATGCTGCAGACAGCGCCAAATGGGTCGAACTCACCGTAGCTGGCCAGCTGGTCAATGGCACTGTCAAGGCCATAAGCAGCGGCCACCAGCCAAAGTGCATAACCAATGATCCTGATGCCGGGATTTTTTGGCGCCAGCATCATGATCAGTGGCACCAGCATCAACAGCAATACTGCCAGACGCTGGTAAACGCAGCGCTCGCAGGGGTTCAGATGCATAATGTACTGGAATCCCCAGGAGCAGACGCCCAGGAACAGGGCCGTAGCCAGCATGATCAGCCAGGTCACGCGCGATTGCTGCCAGTAATCAATGGTTTTAAGTGGCTCTTGCCTCAGGGCAGTTAACGCCCTGAAGCCTTGGTTTTCAGTGGTCAACGACGTCGTCTCTTGTTCTCGTGAGTGGGTCTTGGTACGAAACACACCAACTCAGGCTTTGTCTGGTAATAACTTCCTGATTTTAATGGGGCTGTTTGCCGCCCGCTACTCGCAAAAGACCAGCCGTTTATGCTTTTGCGGGCAGCGGGTAGCGCCCTAAAGGGCCGTCCTCACTGTGATAGTGACAGCTGGGCCAGGTGGGAGATCAGGCCGTTGAGTTCCTCACGGCTCTTCACACTGCTCATGTTGATCAGGTAGCGGTTATTCACCACAAACGATGGCACGCTGTTCACCAGTCGGGAATAACGGTTCCAGTTAAGAATGGTCTGCATGGTGGGCAGGCTGTTTTGCAGGGATTTGTAATCAGACTCCTTCAGTCCGGCCTTGTCCAGCGTGGCAAAAAAGTCGGCATCGCTGCGCCAGTCACCCTTACGCGCCACCTGAAGATGGTTAAACAGTACCTGCTTAACAGCGTCGTACTTCGGTGTGCCGGCGGTCATGGCCAGGGCGGTGGAGGCCTGTCTGGCGTAGTTGCCCATAAAGCTCATATGGGCCTGGCGAAAATCGATGTCATTCTGGCCCAGCCACTCTTTCAACTGCATCAGCGGGCCGATCTCCCACTTATAACAACCCGGGCAATAGACTGAGAACAGCTCGGTAACGGTGGGCTTTTTATCCGGCTCCAGACCGTTCAGTACGGTGTAGTGTTTGCCCTCCTGGTAAGTTGAGGCATCGGTGGCCACAGCAACCACAGGGAGAATAAACAGTAATGCCAGCAGGGCGTTTTTGATTCGTTTCACGTTGTCTTTGTCCTGTTAGTGAAAAGCGATCCAGAGTGAACGTCAGATGTTAGCACCACTAGCCAAATGGCAAGAAATGGTAAAAATGCATCAGCTATCTGGCGGCTTCTTTTGCTGCCAGTAAAGTCGCCTGTTCGGATTCTACCATGGCCGGCGTTTCCAGGGAGATGCGGCCAAAATGGCCCTCACGAAAATCATTGATCAGGATCTGTGCCACCTTATGGCTATCGGCGATCCCTCCCCGGCGCATACAGCCACGACGCCTGGCCACCAGATCGAACAACTCAATGCCGGTTTCAGGCAGCGTCGGCTGCTGGTAACGCTGGCACAGTGCCTGTGGGTAGTGTGCCATCATAAACTCTGCCAGATACATGGCCACATCGGCAAATTCAATCACCGTGTTTTTGATCGCCCCACTGACAGCCAGACGGTAACCGCACGCTTCAGGCTCCAGTTTGGGCCAGAGAAACCCGGGGGTGTCGAGCAGAATAATATTGTTGGCCAGTTTGATGCGCTGCTGTTGTTTGGTCACTGCCGGCTCATTACCGGTTTTGGCAATGGTACGGTTGGCAAGAATGTTGATGGTTGTCGACTTACCCACATTGGGAATGCCCAGGATAATGGCCTTTAGCTGGCTGATATCCAGGTTGCGCTGGGGCACCATGGCAGGTGCCATCGTCAGGATGCTGCGGATTTTCTCCGGCTGTTTCAGATTCACCGCAATGGCTTTCATGCCCGATGTGCGATTGATGTGCTCAACCCACTGTTCCGTCACCTGCGGGTCGGCCAGGTCACTCTTGTTGAGAATTTTGATGCACGGTGTGTCGCGCCGTAAAGAGGCGACCATGGGGTTTTCGCTGCTAAAGGGCAGGCGCGCATCAAGTACCTCAATAATCAGATCCATCTTTGGTATCACGTCGCGGATCTCTTTTTTGGCCTTGTGCATATGGCCGGGATACCAGTTTATTGCCATGGAACTATTGTCTCTTATTGAAAACGGCATGAGCACAACCGCAGCTCGCCCCAAACCGTGAAAACAACAACTCTCAGGTTGCCGCGCAAGATCTCAGGCGCAGGATTTTACTATTTATCGTCGGGCGAGGCTATTGTGCACCAGTGTTTAAGGTCAGCGGATTAATTAACGCTGTCTCAGAGTCCGGGTACCAGACACATCACCGTTCATTGACTTAACTCAACACCCTTAAACGACGCGGCAATACAATGGAGGGGCTGAGTCCTGTTTCTGACCATCGTAGGGCTACTCTCCAGGGGTGCTATGCAGACAATGAAATCAATCGCCATTAACCCGGACCGCCTGCTTGATAATCTTTATGAACTGAGAAAGTTTGGTCAGTATAAAACCGGCGTCGTTCGCCAGGTATACTCCCGGGCTGATATGGACTCACGACGCTGGCTGTGGGAACAGATGGTCCAGGCCGGACTTGATGCCCGCATTGATGGCATTGGCAATGTTATTGGTTACTCCGGGAAGTCACTGCCAACTCTGTTGCTGGGGTCCCACACCGATAGCCAACCCGTGGGCGGCTGGCTTGATGGCTCTTACGGTGTTATCTGTGCCCTGGAGATTTGCCGGGCGCTGGCAGAAAATCCCGACACTGCCCATATGTCAGTGGATATTGCCGCCTGGGCAGACGAACAGAATACTTACCACGACTTCCTCGGTTGTCAGGGGTTTCTCGGCCTGTTACCGCCGCAGGTGATCAACACGGCCATTCGCAATGACGGTCATCGCCTTGAGGATGCCCTCCTGGCCGCCGGGCTTGATGGCATCAGTGAACAGTTTCTTCCGGATCGCTACCTGGGCTACCTTGGTATTCATATTGAGCAGGGGCCAAGGCTGGATATCGCCCAAAAAACCGTTGGCGTCGTTAATCAAATTGCCGGTTGTCGTGAATTTTCCGTCTCCTTTTTTGGCCAGAGTAATCATGCCGGCTCCACCCCCATGGCCATGCGCCACGATGCCGGGCTGGCGATGATGGAGTTTGTCTCGGTACTTAATCGACGTTATCACCAGCAGGCGACCCGCCAGTCGGTGTGGACTATTGGCGAGGTTCAGCTGGACCCCGGAGCGGCCTGCGTCATTCCTGGCAAGGCCGTCATGACTTTGCAATTGCGCGACCCGTCGGAAAAACAGCTTGAACGCATGGAACAGGTTCTGTGGCAAATGAGCAGAGTCATGCACAAAGGGCTGAAGGTGGACATTCAAGTGGAGAAAACCATCAACACGCCTCCGGTCCAGCTTGATGGGAAAGTGCAGGAGGTACTTTGCCAGGCCGCTGAGCAGCACTGTCCGCAGCGGTGGCAGGTCATGAGCAGTGGCGCTATACATAACGTTGCGCTTTTTTCCCGGTTTATGCCGTCGGGGTTGCTGTTTGTGCCCAGCATTGGCGGCGTCAGTCACAGCGTTGACGAAGATACCAGCGAAGAGGATCTGATAACCGGCTGCCAGGTCATGGCTGATGCCGCCGCTGAGCTGATTAGCCTGGCGTCCTGAACACCGAAGTCACCTTCTGCCGGCGGTGTGCTAACTTGAAGTCACCCACGGCGCGAAGGGACCAGATTGTGTCTTCTGTTCGATTGTTTATCTTTTTGTTGCTGACCATACACATCAGTGATGTTATAGCCATTACTGGGGATATCGGGGCATCACCGCCAATGGATGAAATTGACTGGCACGCCCAATGGGCCAACAACAACATCGGCTTTCACCTTGATCAGGCTAACCCCATGCTGGTCAAGCATTGGCCGGCTTTGCAGGCGCCGCCGGGAGCAGGTGTGTTTGTGCCGCTGTGTGGCAAAAGTCTGGATCTGCTGGAACTGCACCAGCAGGGCTACGCTGTTCACGGCAGCGAGCTGAGCGACCTGGCTGTTGCGGCGTTTTTTCATGACAACAATCTGGAGGTCAGCAGGCGGGCGGCCGGTGAACATGAGTATTGGTCGAGCGAGCGGCTGACGATTGTACTCGGTGACCTTTTTACGTTGTCTGCCGGCAGTATTCCGGCTCGTTTTGTCTATGATCGTGCCGCGCTGGTGGCACTGCCCCCGCACCGACAGACTCAGTATGTTGAACAGCTGTTACGTATAGCCCCTGACATTGAACAGATGTTGCTGCTGACCGTTGAATATGACGACGTCTTTGCTCCGCCGCCGCCGTTTAGCACAGCGCCGGCCAGAGTGGCCGAGCTATATCAGGATCACTTCACCATCGAGCTGCTTGAGACACGCAAGACCAAGCCGTCGCCCAGAAAGCTGGCGCAGGGGCTGACGACCATTACCGAGCACGTGTTCAAGTTGACCCGACGCTGATGCTGCTAAGGATGACGTGGAAGGTGAAATTGCCTGCAGACTGAACCTTTACCTGTTGGCGACTGTCCAAGCCGGCTCATGTCTTTCGTTGAGGTCGAAGTTAATGTCGCCGGTTCAGTACCAGAGTGCTTCTTCCGCAGGCTCGTTTTTTTCCGGTGAAAACAATCCTGAAGGAAACGCCGCGCATATGGGGGGGGTGCGCAAGGTACCCGCCTGGGAGAGCTGTACTTACCTGCCTTCCCCCCAAAACCTGAGTGATGAGATCAGCCGGCAGGTTCAGCGGAGTATAAAGGAGAGTCCGATTTGTCGGGTATACTTTGCCCTGCATTCAGACGAGCAGGCTCGCTTCACTGGTGTGGCCAAAATCCGGTTGTGTCAGTGTGGAGTAGCCTGCAAGGAAGTGGAAGATTCACTGGTTCTGCCCAGGAGTGAACCCGGGGTTACGGCAGGTGAGTTTCCCAGGCGCTGTTCTTTTGTTGCCAGCCTGAAGATCAACCGGTGGCTGGAAACTCTGGTGCAACCGGGTGCGTCTAAAGGCAGCCACTGTGTTGACTGGTCTCTGGAACCAGGCGAACTGTTTGAATCTTACAATGTATCCTCTGATAGATGGCAACCA
>JAQFVO010000942.1 GCA_027942505.1 Endozoicomonas sp.
CAATGGCGATGCCACTGGCAAGTGGATTCTCACCGGCGGGCTGGGCGGTATGGGTGGTGCTCAGCCGCTGGCAGCCACCATGGCCGGTTTTTCCATGTTGGCCTGTGAAGTGGATGAGTCGCGGATCGACTTCCGCCTCAAGACCCGTTATCTGGACAAGAAAGCCACTACGCTCGACGAGGCGCTGACCCTGATCGAACAAGCCCAAGCGCAGGGCAAGGCAATCTCCGTTGGTCTGCTGGCCAACGCCGCCGACATTTTCCCTGAACTGGTGGCACGCAACATCACGCCTGACGTGGTGACCGACCAGACCTCCGCCCACGATCCGCTGAACGGCTACCTGCCCAGCGGCTGGACACTGGCGCAGGCCAAAGAGCAGCGCCAGAACGATGCCAGTGCCGTCACCAGGGCGGCGCGCGAGTCCATGGCGGTGCAGGTGCGCGCCATGCTGGCACTGCAACAGCGCGGTGCAGCCACGGTGGATTACGGCAACAATATCCGCCAGATGGCCAAAGAGGTCGGCGTGGACAATGCCTTTGACTTCCCAGGCTTTGTACCGGCTTATATTCGCCCGCTGTTCTGCCAGGGTATTGGGCCATTTCGCTGGGCAGCGCTCTCCGGCGACCCGGAAGATATCTATAAGACCGACCAAAAGGTCAAAGAGCTAATCCCCGACGACCCCCATCTACACAACTGGCTCGATATGGCCCGCGAGCGCATCGCTTTTCAGGGATTGCCGGCGCGTATCTGCTGGGTCGGACTGAAAGACCGGGCGCGCCTTGGCCAGGCCTTTAACGACATGGTGGCCAGCGGTGAGCTGAGTGCACCGGTGGTGATCGGCCGGGATCACCTGGACTCGGGCTCCGTCGCCAGCCCTAACCGAGAGACCGAGGCCATGCTCGATGGCAGTGACGCTGTCTCCGACTGGCCACTGCTCAACGCCCTGCTCAATACTGCCTCGGGAGCCACCTGGGTGAGCCTCCACCATGGCGGCGGGGTGGGCATTGGCTACAGCCAGCACTCCGGCGTGGTGATTGTCGCTGATGGCAGCGATGCCGCGCGGGAAAAACTCGGCCGGGTACTGTGGAACGACCCCGGCACCGGCGTCATGCGCCACGCCGATGCTGGCTACGACATTGCCCAAACATGTGCCGTGGAGAACGGGCTGGATCTGCCCATGCTGAACGGAGGGCGAAGTCATGATTGAGCTGGTCATTACCCCCGGCAAACTGTCCCTGCACGATCTGCGCAAAGTCAGTCGCAACCCGGTGCAGATCAAGCTGGACCCGGCCTGCTATCCGGCCATCACCAGCAGTGTTGACTGCGTCAACAAGGCGCTGGCCAAAATCAAGCAAGACACCCAGGCGGACCGGGCTTTTTCCTACTCCAGTGTTGAGAAGGTGTTT
>JAQFVO010000956.1 GCA_027942505.1 Endozoicomonas sp.
ACGGCTTTGGGATCAGGTGTTTTTGCGGATTTGTCGGCGACGGCGAATCAGTTAAAATCCCCACCAATTGTTGGCTATGGTATTACAGCAACGATCTGTCGCTCCAGGTGATGAGCATTCCATAGCCATTGGCAGTTGCTGCGCAAGTCCCGTTTTTCATTTCAGGTGATAATTAACCATGCCCCGTTATGCCGCCAGTGTGCAATATGATGGCTCCTGTTTTTTTGGTTGGCAGATTCTCAAGACCGGCTTGCCCACGGTCCAGGCTGCTGTTGAGGCTGCGCTTGGTAAAGTGGCTAACCACCCCTTGTCAGTAGTATGTGCCGGGCGAACCGATGCCAGGGTGCACGCGTGCAATCAGATTATCCATTTTGACTCCGACGCCGTTCGTACTGAGCGGGGCTGGGCATATGGTGCCAATGCCAATCTGCCTGACGAAATCGCCATCAACTGGGTCAGGCCAGTGGCGGATGATTTTCATGCCCGTTTCAGTGCCCTCTGGCGCCGTTATCGCTACGTGATTTATAACCATCCTATCCGACCTGCCCAGCTGTCCAGAGGCGTGACCTGGAACTACCGACCGCTCGACGTTGAGCGCATGCAGGCGGCGGCTGAGTACCTGGTTGGTGAGCACGATTTCACCTCGTACCGTGCGGTACAGTGTCAGGCGAAAAATCCGGTACGCCATGTGACCCGACTGACGGTCTCTCGCCACGGGCCTTTGATCGTTATTGATGTGCAGGCCAATGCTTTTTTGCATCATATGATTCGTAATTTTGCCGGCGTACTGATGGCGGTGGGCTGCGCCAGGCGCGAACCGATATGGGCCAAAGAGGTGCTCGAAGCGCGCGATCGCACCAGCGGTGGGGTAACCGCTTCGCCCTGTGGACTCTACTTTATTGACGCCGGATACGACCAGGCCTTTGGATTGCCTGCCAGTGAGTCCAATCCGCATTTTATTGCACCATTGCTGCCGCTGTAAGGCCGGAATCAAATAGAGTAATCGCCCGGTGGTTCTGATAAGATCGGTCAATTATTGCCAGACCCTGGCTGGCAAGGCATTCAGGTCTGTACAACAATGACAGCGATCGATCTCGACATTCCGGACGGTTTACGGTGTAACGATCAGGGTATGGAATCCAGTAAGCTTTCGCGCCCGGCGAGGTATCACACCTTGTTACACTCCCTGACGTTTTCACTCTGGTTTCCTGGTTCCGGGCGCAGGATACTATGTCTTCAAAGATGTGAAGGTAGCCTGCTCCCACAGTGGTAAAGCGGGCCAGACGAGTTCAGCAATTGTCGATGATGTGGACGATGACAGGAAGAATGAATGAGCAACTGGTTAGTCAATAAACTGATTCCATCGTTATCGCGTTCTGCCAGTGAGCAGAAAAGCAGCAGTGTGCCCGAAGGTTTGTGGCGCAAATGTGCAAAATGTGAAGCAATTCTCTACCGGCCTGAGCTGGATCGAAATCTTGGGGTGTGCCCCAAATGTCACCACCATATGAGAATCAGTGCCCGCACCCGTCTGGACTATTTTCTCGATGCCACAGACGAGGCAGCCACCACAGCGCACAGAACAGAGCTGTTTGCTGACCTTGAGCCGGTTGATCGTCTGAAGTTTCGTGATACTAAAAAGTATCGTGACCGTCTGGCGGCGGCACAAAAACAGACCGGTGAGAAAGATGCGCTGATCGCCATGCAAGGTTCGGTAGAAGCCGTGCCTCTGGTTGCGCTGGCCTTTGAGTTCAACTTTATGGGTGGCTCTATGGGGTCTGTGGTGGGGGAAAAGTTTGCCCGCTGCGCTGAGCTTTGTCTGGAGCAAAAAA
Source organism: Endozoicomonas sp. (assembly GCA_027942505.1). Lineage (GTDB taxonomy): Bacteria > Pseudomonadota > Gammaproteobacteria > Pseudomonadales > Endozoicomonadaceae > Endozoicomonas. Next base: position 1,830 of record JAQFVO010000956.1, read on the forward strand.
TCCCCCTGGTCTGTTTTTCCGCCAGTGGTGGGGCGCGGATGCAAGAAGCCCTGTTCTCCCTGATGCAGATGGCCAAGACCAGTGCCGCCCTGGCCAGGCTGCGTCAGGCGGGCATTCCTTACATTTCAGTGATGACCGATCCGGTGTATGGCGGTGTGTCGGCCAGTCTGGCCATGTTGGGGGATATCAATATGGCTGAGCCGGGGGCGCTGATCGGTTTTGCCGGCCCACGGGTGATTGAGCAGACTGTGCGGGAAAAGCTGCCCGAGGGCTTTCAGCGCAGTGAGTTTCTGTTGGACCATGGTGCTATCGATATGATTGTCGAGCGTTCGGCCATGCGCTCAACCATAGCCCGCCTGTGCCGTAAATTACAGGGTTTGCCTGACGGTGATGCCTGATCATCTTGCCTGATGTCAAACGGTAGCCTTTCTATATGCGCTGCCTCTGAACTCTTTATTTTTTTGCACTCCCATGCCTTGCGTGGGAGTCGGTGTGTCCGGAGATTCGATGCCTGCCAAACGTCTTGCCCAGTGGTTAGCCTG
>JAQFVO010000572.1 GCA_027942505.1 Endozoicomonas sp.
CCCCGTAATTTCCGGTTCAGCATAGCGTACTGTTCACTCAATGGCTTATGTCGATCCTTACGACAGTAATCGTTGAATGATTTCAACGTTTTGGCTACTCGCCCCTTGGCGGTTTTCCGGAATATTGCAAAGCCACCCCCTCTGGGTTTTACCCCAGAAGTGTGTGAATCCAAGGAAATCAAAATTGATCGGAAGTCCACGACGTTTGTTTTCATTTCGGTACTGAACCCGAAAGTCAATTCTCTGCGTCTTTTCCGGGTGCAGTGTTAAGCCATAAACTCCAAGTCGCTCAGGCAATACACGCTCTACTCGACAACAGTCATCAAAGTTTTGAATACCATGACAAAGTCATCAGCAAAACGCGTCAGGCTACACCTTCCCTGCATTCTTGGCTGTACGATTCCAATAAACCAGTCGTCCAGTACATAGTGCAGGTAGATATTGGCTAACAGTGGTGAAATTACACCACCCTGAGGTGTTCCCATTGTCGGGTAGCTAAGCTCGCCCGACTCGAGTATACCGGCCTTCAGCCATTTATCGATCAGTTTTCGTACCACGCCACCAGCTACTCTTCTGGCAAGAAACTGCCTTAACTGATTGTGGTCAATCGTATCGAAATACTTTTGTATGTCCACATCCAGTACCCATTGACCACCATCTCGCATTATGTGGTTACGTAGACTTTGCAAGGCATGATGCGCTGACCTGCGGGCCCCAAACGAGCAGTTATAGAAATCTTGCTCATAAATCGGTTCCAATAGCATCGCCACCGCTCTCTGGGCAATCTTGTCCTCGAAGGTCGGTATGCCCAAAGATCGTTTCTGACCTTTCCCTTTTGGAATATAAACGCGACGTAACACCGGGGCTCGACTGACCGGATTTCAGCCGATCCAACAGATTGAGGAGATTAGACTCCAGCTGTCGCTCGTACATCTCGGCAGTTTGACCATCGACGCCTGTCGCACCATCCTTGCGGGTCAGTTGATAGGCCTGTAAAAGCCAGTTGTAGTCCATGTATTGATTTAGCGAGGTGAAAGCCATGGCTCGGTTGTTTCTGGCCAGTGTGGCTATCCGTATCTGTTTCGTTGACACAAACATAAGGTTTCAAAGCACCTCTTGTGTTTCCCACAAACGGTTCAATAACTATGAAGTCCCCTTTCCTCGTCCGGGTCCTCCTGAGCGGAGTTCCCCGTTGTCATCGGTACTATGGGACACTAAGACTTCCGGTACCTACTATCCGGTCACTTATGGATTCGTTGCCGGACTCCTGAGTGCTGCTTCATATTCGCTTCGCCGGGCTTGAAGCTAAGCCTGACGACCAGGTACTGTTCAGCCATAGAACCAATGGCTATTTAACTCAGGTCAGCACTGGATCTCGCAGGTTCCTGAGAAATCCATCCTGTACCTTTGCCCCGGTCTCAGACTCCGGCCGGACCGATTCTGTCTCACCAAATCGACATTTCAGTGCTGACCCCACCTCTTTCACAATGAGGCCTCCAGCAAAGCGTCAATTTCGGAGCTCAATCCCGCGG
>JAQFVO010000985.1 GCA_027942505.1 Endozoicomonas sp.
CTTCAGTGCTGTAACGATAACTTCTCATGGCATCGCGGATAAATTTTGGTGCCATGGTTTCCAGTCCCCGCCATGGCATTGAAATCCTCACTGATGGGGCGTCTGGTTCCGCTGAGCCGGTTCTGCCTGCTGAAAGAGACAGTGCTGCATTATTCCGAAGGGCTGGCCCATGCCGGCTACAAAGATGGTGGACGAGACCCTACCATTGCCGTCAATGACAGCGGCAAAGAACCAAAAGCACTGTGGGTTGACCCGGAAAAGCGCCCCTGGCGCGAGCTAACCGCCCTGCTTGGCTTTATTAGTCAGGAACAAACCCGTGGATTTCAGTGCTGGCAACTGGATCTCGCCCTCAACCGCGCCCGCGAGGCAAGCCCTCATTTTGGTATCTGGTCCGGTGGTTTGCGGGTCAGCAGTAACGCTGGCGAGCAGTACGTGTCAGGCAGCGATGACTATGTTGAGTCGTTAGTCTGGCTTGATGGCGAGCAGCTGGGAGCCACTTGGTTCACCTGCCTGAAACAGGAAATGGAAGCACTGGATCAATTGGCCAAAAAACTCTACGGCTGTGTATCCAGTTATTTCCGCGAACAAAAGGTCGATGGCGGCAAACTGGCAGCCCAGTCTACCCAGCTTTTCTGGCAGTTGTGTGAACGCAATTTTCAGGCCTTGGTGGATGGTTGTGACAACAAAGAACGATGCCAGACACTAAGACGACACTTCGCCGGCTATCTGCACCTGAGCTACGACCGCTTCTGCCCATCTTCTACCGCCCGCCAACTGGATGCCTGGGCCAAATGCCGGCCCAATCTGTCCGACTATCAACCTGTGAAGCAAGAGGCGTAATGCATGGAATCCACCGCCGCGCAACAACCACCACAACCGGCAACCCGGGAAGAACGCTTCGTTGTCGCAATCATCAGACACTGCCAGCAAAACAAGGGGACTGCCGCCCGCCTGCGCCGAGCCGACAATCCGGCGACGGAATATCAGAGCTGGGAGTTTCTGGCCGCCTTTGGTATTGACCTGGAAAACGACCGGGAACGTCTGCCGTTTCTCACTGTTGCGGCAACTATTGCCAGGCAGAAGACTGAACACAATGGCCTGGCGCCACTAGGCAGAGCATTGGCGCTGTGTTACGACGACAAACAAAACAGCGACCAGGGCAAAGCAAAGCTGCGCCGACTGCTGGCTTGCCACGACCTGACGGAACTGGTTCGCCACCTGCGGCCGACGCTGGCCCTGATTCAGAGCAAGAAAACACCACCGCTTGACTACCAGCGCCTGCTGAAACAGCTGCGCCAGTTCTCATTTGAACCGCAACGCATCAAGGCACAGTGGGCGCAGGAATTTTACACCCATGGTGCCAAACGCGATCAGGCAGAGGCGACATCATGACCATGATTGCCAGCGTTTTGCATCTCGACCGCAAAGCGGTAAAAGCCCTGCGTATCACCGACCCTTACTCGCTGCATCGGGTGGTCTATAGCCTCTACTCGGACGTGCGCAGCGACGCGGACAAAACCAACAGTACCCCCAGCGGAATCCTCTATGCCGACCAGGGCGGCGATTTCCACGGCCGGAAGATTCTCCTGCTAGCCAATCGCATGCCAGGGTCACAAGTAGACGGCGAGTTTGGACAGGTGCAGAGCAAAGAAGTACCCAGCCATTTTCTCGATCACAGCCGCTATCGCTTCAAAGTCATCGTCAACCCGACGCGCAGGGACAAAAACAGCAAAAAGCTAATACCAGTAAAAGGACGTGCAGCCATCGCCGAATGGTTCCGTGCCCGGGCTGAGTCCAGCTGGGGCTTTATCGCCAGCCACCAGCACCTGCAAATCGACACTATTGAAGTCCAGCGTTTCTCCGCCAGGGGCGGCCATAAAGTCACCCTGGCCCAGGCACAGCTGCAAGGTGAGTTACGGGTTCACAACCCGGAGACATTCCGCCGGAGTTTTCAGCAAGGCATTGGCCGGGGTCGCACCTTTGGCTGCGGCTTACTGCAACTGCAAGCCATTCTGGACACGCTCTACTAACCGAAAAGGTATTTGACAATGAACAACCCCTATCGCAATACCCGTATCGAGTACCACATTCTGCAATCCTTCCCGGTGACCTGCCTGAACCGTGATGATGTGGGCGCCCCTAAAAGCGCCATGGTGGGCGGCGTCAGCCGGGCCAGGGTCAGTTCCCAGTGCTGGAAGCGTCAGATTCGCCAGTCGTTGCATGACTTTGGCATCAAGCTCGCCACCCGCAGCAAACATACTGAGAAGCTCTTTATTCAGGCCTGCCTGGAACAGGGCGCCAGCGAGGAGCAAGCCCAAAGCTGTGGCCAACAAATGGCTAAATCCCTGGCAGACGACACATTGCTTTTTGTTAGCAACACTGAAGCACAGGCATTTGCCCGGTTTGCCTGCGAAAAAGGCTTTGATGCTGCCGCCCTGAAAGATAAAGAGCTGGCCAGGGTGGCAAAAAAACACCTTAATCCAGCGGTAGATGCCCTGGATATCGCCCTGTTTGGCCGTATGGTTGCCAAGGCAACCGAGATGAACGTGGAAGCGGCAGCATCATTCTCCCACGCCATTTCAACTCACAAAGTCAGCAACGAGGTGGAGTTTTTTACTGCCCTGGACGATTTGCAAACCGAACCCGGTTCGGCGCATATGGGCAGTCTGGAGTTCAATGCTGCAACTTACTACCGCTACATCAGCCTTGACCTTGGACAACTGGCCGAAACGCTGGCGCCGGAACACCTGGCCAAAGCCGTAGATGCCTTTACCAAGGCACTTTACGTGGCCATTCCAAACGCTCGCCAAACCACTCAGTCCGGCGCCTGCCCCTGGGAGTTTGCCAGAGTACTGGTACGTAAGGGGCAGCGCCTGCAGGTTCCTTTTGAAACGCCGGTAAAAGCCAAAGACGGAGGCTATCTGCAACCAAGCATTACCGAGCTGAAAACCTGGCTGGATAAAAAGGCAGCACTCTCTGGCTCACTGTTTGGTCAGCTGGCCAGCTACGAATAAAACGCGCTCAAGAAAGCAAGGCTTAAAGGA